>UQQU01000092.1 GCA_900543325.1 uncultured Clostridium sp.
CTTGCCCTTATAGGGCTCATGAAAAACCACCAGCTTAGCTGGTGGATATTTATTTATATATAATCTAGAACTTTAAATTATTTTAGAAAGTGATATAATAATATAAATAAAATTTTAATTAGTGGATAAATAGAGGTAGGAGATATAATTATGGAAATAATAATTGCTATAGCTATGATTACAGGAGCTTTCTGTTATTATCAAAATAATAAAATTTCTATAACAAAGTTAAAAGTAAAGAGTAACGTTAATAAAAGGGTAAGAATAGCACAAATATCAGATTTACATAGTAAAGAATTTGGAAAAAATAATAATACTTTATATAAAGTTATTATTGAACAGGAACCTGATATTATTGTAGCAACAGGAGATTTAATAGATTCAAATATGAAAAGAATAAATGAAATAATTGAATTTTGTAGTAGGTTAAATAAGAGAGTTCCTGTATATTATATATTAGGCAATAACGAAATGAGATGTTCTAGGGTAAATGAAATAGTAGAGAAATTAAATGAAAGAAATATTAATGTATTAGAAAATGAAATAGCAACAATAAAAATTAAAGATAATATAATTAATATTTTAGGTTTAGCAGAAAAAAGGGTAGATAAAGGTGAAATGTTTTATAGCAAGATAAATAGTAGATATGAGATTGAGAATGTTGATAGCTTATTCAGAAAATTAGAAAATTTAATAGGAATTAAGATTGTTTTATCTCATTATCCAGAGAATTATGAGTATGTGGGTGATTATTCTTACAGTAAATATAATTTTGATATAATGTTTTCAGGTCATGCACATGGAGGACAATTTATATTACCAGGATTGGGAGGAGTATTTGCACCGGGGCAAGGGCTATTTCCTAAGTATTATAAAGGTATATATGGAAAGAAAAATAAATTAGTGGTAAGTAGAGGATTAGGGAATAGTGGATTTCCTTTAAGATTATTTAATAGACCAGATTTAGTTATTGTAGATATAGTAAATAACTAAAATTTAAAATGAATGTAGGTATTTAAAATGATAGAGTTATTTTAAGATAATAGAATCAGAAGTAACTATTTGTTTATAAATAAGAGCTTATTGCAGTTGCAATAAGCTCTATTTAATATTATAAACTAATTACATTGATTTGTGGAATGTTCTGTTTATAACGTCTAATTGTTGTTCTCTTGTTAATTTAATGAAGTTAACAGCATATCCAGAAACTCTGATAGTTAATTGTGGATATTCTTCTGGGTGTTCCATAGCATCTAATAGAGTTTCTCTATTAAATACATTTACGTTTAAGTGTTGAGCACCTTGAGAGAAGTATCCATCCATCATAGTACCTAAGTTGTGGATTCTGTTTTCAGGTGTTTTTCCTAATGCATCTGGAACGATTGAGAATGTATTAGAAACACCATCTTGTGAATGTTCGTAAGGAATCTTAGCAACAGAGTTTAATGATGCTAATGATCCGCTACAGTCTCTTCCGTGCATTGGGTTAGCTCCTGGTGCAAATGGTTCTCCAGCTTTTCTTCCACATGGAGTAGTACCAGTCTTCTTACCGTAAACAACGTTTGAAGTGATTGTTAATACTGATTGAGTGTGGTAAGCATTTCTGTAAGTCTTGTTTTGTCTGATCTTATTCATCATGCTTTCAACTAACCAAGCAGCAATTTCGTCAACTCTGTCATCGTCGTTTCCGTATTTAGGGAAGTCACCTTCAACTTCGAAGTCTACAGCTATTCCTTCTTCATTTCTTATAGGCTTAACTTTAGCAAATTTGATTGCAGAAATAGAGTCAGCACAAACTGATAAACCAGCTATACCACAAGCCATAGTTCTGAATACATCTCTATCATGTAAAGCCATTTGTAATTTTTCATATGAGTATTTATCGTGCATGTAGTGGATAACATTTAAAGTATTAACATAAAGGTTAGCTAACCAGTCTGTCATAACGTCAAATCTTTCCATTACTTCATTGTAATCTAAGTATTCACCAGTTAATGGAGCAGTCTTAGGTCCAACTTGAACACCAGATTTTTCATCTCTACCACCATTTATAGCGTAAAGTAAAGTCTTAGCTAAGTTAACTCTAGCACCGAAGAATTGCATTTGCTTACCAACTCTCATTGCAGATACACAACAAGCGATAGCATAGTCATCTCCCCAGTATGGAGCCATTAAATCATCATTTTCATATTGAACTGATGATGTATCAATAGAAACCTTAGAACAGAAATCTTTGAATCCTTGAGGTAATCTAGTTGACCATAAAACAGTTAAGTTTGGTTCTGGTGATGGCCCTAAAGTATATAATGTGTTAAGTACTCTGAATGAGTTCTTAGTAACTAAAGTTCTACCATCTAATCCCATACCACCGATTGATTCAGTAACCCAAGTTGGATCTCCTGAGAATAAATCGTTGTATTCTGGAGTTCTTAAGAATTTAACTAATCTTAACTTCATTACGAAGTGATCCATTAATTCTTGAGCTTCTTCTTCAGTGATAACACCGTTTCTTAAATCTCTTTCAATGTAGATATCTAAGAAAGTAGAAGTTCTTCCTAGAGACATTGCAGCACCATTTTGGTCTTTGATAGCTCCTAAGAATCCGAAGTATAACCATTGTATAGCTTCTCTAGCGTTAGTAGCTGGCCCTGATATATCAAATCCATAGCTAGCAGCTAATCCTTTTAATTCTTTTAATGCAAGAATTTGATCAGAGATTTCTTCTCTTAATCTGATTACATCTTCGTCAATTGTCTTAACTTCTAAGCTTAATTTTTGTTGTTCTTTATCTTGTATTAATCTATCAACACCATATAAAGCAACTCTTCTGTAGTCACCTATGATTCTTCCTCTACCATAAGCATCTGGAAGACCAGTGATAACACCAGATTTTCTAGCTAATCTCATTTCAGTAGTATAAGCATCGAAAACACCTTGGTTGTGAGTTTTTCTATATTTGCTGAATATTTCTGAAATTCTTGGGCTTACTTCAAATCCATAAGATTTAGCAGCACTTTCAGCCATTCTGATACCACCGTATGGCATTACAGCTCTTTTTAATGGAGCATCAGTTTGTACACCAACGATTTTTTCGAAAGCTTGGTCAATATAACCAGGGTTATATTCATTAATTCCAGATATAGTTTCTGTATCTACATCTAAAACTCCACCATTTTCTCTTTCTTTTTTGAATAATTCACTAACTTCAGCCCAAAGTTTAGTTGTAGCTTCAGTAGCTCCAGCTAAGAAACTATCATCACCTTCATATGGTGTATAGTTAGTTTGGATAAAGTTTCTTACGTCAACACTTTTTGTCCATGAACCTGTTTTGAAATCATTCCATT
Organism: uncultured Clostridium sp.; assembly: GCA_900543325.1. Lineage (GTDB taxonomy): Bacteria > Bacillota > Clostridia > Clostridiales > Clostridiaceae > Clostridium. The sequence continues at coordinate 3,345 of UQQU01000092.1, forward strand.
CTTCTCTCATATATAGCGCCTCTTTTCTTAAAATTATTACATAAGTAATGTCATTTAATGTTAAATAATAACTAGCACTAAATAATAATGATTATTATTTAACAATGGCATATTTAAACTATATCACTAAATTTTAAAATTTTCAAGCATAAAATAGAAAAATTTTAGTTGCAATTATTTATAGTGATTTAATTCCTTAAATATAATAACATAGTATTACTCCATAATCAAAGGGGAGGTATAGAAAATAGGGAATGATATTGTAGAAAAAAATATTATTTTTAACAAAATGTAAAAAAAAATAAAATCACACATAGATAGTTAAAAAAATAACAATACATATAAGTTAAATTTATAAATTTTACAAAAAGTAAGAAAATAGAAAGAATCCTTACAAAATATAAGGATTCTTTCTATTTTCTTTATTTAATTTTATTTAATGCTTTGTTCATATTGTTCTACCATTCTTTTAACCATTTCGCCACCAACGCTACCACATTGCTTTGAAGTAAGATTTCCATTGTAATCTGTAAAAGGAACTCCCATTTCATTTGCTACTTCAGTTTTAAATTTTGATAAACCATTTTTTGCTTCAGGTACTAATTTTTGTGCCATTTAAAGTCCCTCCTAAATTTTGAAAAATTATTTTATAAAGTAATTATTTACTTTACATTATTATATTGTGCAAAAAAAAGTTTTTAATAACCTATAAAAAAGTAGGTAAACAAGCCAAAAAGGTTATTTAAATAAAAAGAATACCTTTACTATTTATGTATTGGGAAGTAAGGATTAATAAAGTAATTTGTTAAATAAATGGTATTTTACATAAGAAATTTTTTGTGATTACAGAAGAGTATTCGTTTACATTGTTACTATTATTTTTCCAAAAGAATATTAAATTAGAAAAAATATAAAAATGTGTAGACAAAGGAATATATTAATGATAATATAAGCAAAGGAAAATGATAATTAATATCAATAAAAGTATTTTTTGTTAGATTTAATTTTAAAGATAATAAATTATGGGGGATAACAGATGAAAAAGAGATATTTATTTATTATATTGATAATATTATCAATTGCATCGGTATTTATTGGTGTATCAAGTATAAGTATAAATGATATATTAACATTCAATATAGATAAAATGCATATATTACTTGTAAGTAGAGTTCCGAGATTGGTAGCCATATTAGTTGCAGGGATGGGTTTAAGTATAAGTGGGCTTATAATGCAACAAATCAGTAAAAATAAATTTGTTTCACCAACCACAGCTGCTACGGCAGATTTTGCGAAGTTAGGAATATTATTTTGTATGATGATAATACCTAATGCTAAAACCATGGAAAAGATGATTGTATCATTTGTTTTTGCTGGGTTAGGAACAGTTTTATTTATGAAAATGATAAAAGCTATAAAAATAAAAAATATAGTTTTTGTACCTTTAATAGGAATGATGCTAGGTAAGATAATTGGATCAATTACTACTTTTTTTGCTTATAAATATGATTTAGTTCAAAATATTTCATCTTGGATGGAAGGGGATATGTCATTAATAATGAAGGGAAGTTATGAATTACTTTATTTAAGCATTCCAATGGTAATAATAGCATTTTTATATGCTAATAAATTTACTATAGTAGGGATGGGAGAAGACTTTGCCATTAATTTAGGTCTTAATTATAATTTCGTAGTAAATGTAGGACTAGCAATAGTTTCATTAATATGTGCAGTAACAATTATAACTGTTGGTAATATACCTTTCTTAGGACTTATTATTCCTAATATAGTAAGTTTATATAGTGGAGATAACTTAAAGAAAACATTATACCACACAGCTTTATTGGGGCCTATATTCTTACTTGCTTGCGATATTTTAGGAAGAATAATAATATTCCCATTTGAAATGTCAATAAGCTTAACTGTTGGAGTAATTGGAAGTATAATTTTCCTTTATATGATAATAAGGGGGACAAGAAATGAAGACTAAAGATAAAAAAAGTATATTTATTTTATCAATATTAGCTTTAGTATTAATATGTTCATTTTTATTTATTGGAGTAAATAGTATTAACTTTAAGTATGCTTTATATAGAAGAATTCCTAAAATATATGCAATGATATTAACAGGCGGAGCAATAGGGTTCTCATCGTTAATATTTCAAACTGTAACAAATAATAGAATATTAACACCTAGTATTTTAGGAATAGATTCATTATATGTATTGTTACAAACATCTGTAGTATTTTTATTAGGTTCATCTTCAGTAATAATGAGTGATGGAAATATAAATTTTATAATTACAATAGCATCAATGCTTTTATTTTCAAGTTTGATGTATAAGTTTATATTTAAAAAAGGAAGTAAAAATATATTTACATTACTATTAGTAGGTGTAGTATGTGGGACTTTGTTTGAAAGTTTAACTACATTTATGCAGGTTTTAATTGATCCAGTAGAATTCCAAATGGTGCAGGATAAAATGCAAGCTAGCTTTAACAATATAAATACAGATTTATTATTTATATCAAGTATAGTAATAATTATTTGTATAGGGTATGTTTATGATTATTTAAAAATATTAGATGTTATGGCATTAGGAAGAGATGAAGCGATAAACCTAGGTGTAGATTATGACAAAATAGTGAAAAAAATGTTAATAGTAGTAGTTTTATTAACATCAGTAGCTACAGCTTTAGTTGGTCCTATAACATTTTTAGGATTACTTGTAGTAAATATTGCAAGACAACTTATATCAAGTTATAAACATAGCGTTTTAGGTGTTGCAACTATATTAATTAGTGTAGTTGCCTTAATAGGCGGACAGTTATTAGTTGAGCAGTTAATGAATTTTGGTGTTTCGGTAAGTGTAATAATTAATTTTGTTGGAGGAATTTATTTCATTTACTTAGTAATGAAGGAGAGAAATAGATGATAGAAGTAAAGAATATAACTAAAACTTATGGTAATAAAAAAGTAGTAGACAATGTATCTTTAAGTATTCAAGAAGGAAAAATAACTTCTTTCATAGGACCAAATGGAGCAGGTAAAAGTACTCTTCTTTCAATAATGAGTAGACTTTTAAAGAGAGATTCTGGAGAAGTTTTAGTGGATGGTAAAGATATATTAAAATGGGACAATAAAGAGTTAGCTAAAAAAATAGCGATTTTGAGACAATCAAACAATATTAATATTAGGTTAACAATTAGAGAGTTAGTTAGCTTTGGAAGATTTCCGCATTCACAGGGAAATTTGAAAGAAGAGGATTATAAATATATAGATGAAGCAATTAATTATATGCAACTTAAGGAGTTTGAAGATAGATATTTAGATGAATTAAGTGGAGGTCAAAGACAAAGAGCATATATTGCAATGGTAATAGCTCAAAATAGTGATTATATATTTTTGGATGAGCCTTTAAATAATCTAGATATGAAGCATTCAGTTGAAATTATGAAAACATTAAGAAAGCTTTGTGATGAATTAAATAAGACAGTTGTAATAGTAATACATGATATTAATTTTGCATCTTGTTATTCAGATTATATAGTAGCTCTAAAGGATGGAAAGATTGTAAAGGATGGAGTTACTGAGGAAACTATACAAAAAGAAGAATTGGAAAATATTTACGAAATAGATTTCCATATTGAAAATATCAACAATAGAAATATATGTGTATATTTCTAATAAATAAGTTATTAGTGGCAAATTTAAAAAATTTGCCTATTAAATAAAATAATATTGATAATGAATATCAATATTATACGATTAAAAATTAAATTTTATATAAAGAGGTGGATAATAATGAAGAAAAAAACAATTATATCAATAGTAGTTTTATTGGTAGTAGTTTTTGGGGTATTTGTAATTACAAAATTTGCAGGAGCAGAAGGAAATAGTGGAGAAGAAACACTAGTAGTAAGCCATGAACTTGGTGAAACAACTGTTAATAAGAATCCTAAAAGAGTAGTAGTATTTGATTATGGAATTTTAGACTCATTAGATAAGTTAGAGGTTGAAGGAATAGTTGGTTTAGTTCAAGATGGGCTTCCAGAACACTTAAGCAAGTTTGAAAGTGAAGATTATTCAAGTGTTGGATCTTTAAAGGAACCTAATATGGAAAAGATATTTGAATTAACTCCAGATTTAATAATAATTTCAGGAAGACAAGCTGATTATTATGAAGAGTTAAGTAAAATTGCACCAACAATACATTTAGGTGTAAATAATGAAAATTATTTAGAGTCGTTTTCAGAAAATATGAATAAATTAGGTGAAATATTTGGTAAAGAAAAAGCTGTTGAAAAAGAACTTACAGCTATAACAGAAGCAATAGAAGAATTAAATGCAAAGGTTACAGAAAAGAACGTTAATGGACTTATAACATTAGCTAATGATGGTTCATTCAGTGTATATGGTGCAGAATCAAGATTTGGAATAATTCATAATAGTTTTGGAGTAACTCCTGTTGATGAAACTATAGAAGCGTCAACTCATGGGCAAAAAGCTTCATTTGAATATATTGTAGAAAAAAATCCACAATACTTATTTGTAGTAGATAGAGATGCTATAGTAGGAGGAACAACTTCAGCTAAGGAATTATTTGAAAATGAATTAATGAAAAAAACAGATGTATATAAAAATGATAATATAGTATACCTAAATCCAAATATTTGGTACACAGCAACAGGTGGATTTACTTCAACAATGATAATGGTAGAAGAAATAGATAATGCAATAAAATAAAAATAAAAAATTGAAATAAAAATAAGCTAGTTACTTTTTAGTATCTAGCTTATTTTTATTTAAAGTTATAATAAAATATTAATTGTTATGAAATATAAAAAAAATAGATAATAAAATAAGAATAAAAGTTATATTTTACTAAAAGAAGGTAATAAAATATGATAAATATTAATTGACAAATAAAACCATAAATAGTATATTATTATTAAATTTAATACTTTAAAGTGCTAAAGGGGGCGGTTAAAATTAAGAATATAGTACCAGAAGGAACTAGAGATTTTACTATTGATGAATGTAAAAAAAGAAATGTAATTATTAAAACTATAATAGGTGTATTTGAAAAGTGGGGATATGGGGAAATAGCAACACCTACAGTAGAGTATTATAAAATTTTTAATCATAAAACTCAAAGTTTAAAAGAAGAGGAAATGTATAAATTTTTTGATAAAAGTGGGAGTATACTGGTATTAAGACCAGATATGACAGTACCTGTAGCAAGAATGATAAATACTAAATTAAAAGATATGACTTTACCTTTAAAGCTTTTTTATACAGCAAATGTATTTAGAGTTCATGAAAGTTTAGAGGGAAAAAGAAATGAATATTTAGATTGTGGAATTGAACTAATTGGTGGAGACGGAGAAATAATAGATTTGGAAATTTTAGTAACAGCACTAGAAGTATTAAAATCATTGAATACAAAGGAAAATTTTAAGTTAGAGATTGGAGATGTAAATATCTTAAGGTCTGCAATTGATGAAATGAACTTAAGAGAAGAAGATAAAGAAAATATAATTACTCTTATTAATAAAAAAAGTCTAATAAATTTAAGGGATTATTTGGAAAATTTAAAAATTAGAGATGAATATAAAGAGTTTTTAACTACTTTGCCATGGCTTTTTGGCGGATACGATATGATAGAAAAGGCTAAAAAGTTAGCTTTTAATAATATAGTTAAGGAGAATATTTTATATTTAGAGAAGATATTTTTAAATTTAAGAGAGTTAGGATATGAAAAATATATATCAGTGGATATGAGCATGGTTCCAAGAGTAAATTACTATTCAGGTATCATTTTTAAAGGGTATGTTTCAGGAATAGGATCAACTGTTTTAAGGGGAGGAAGATATAATAGGCTATTAGAGAACTTTGGAAGAAAAACTTCAGCAATTGGATTTTCAGTAGATGTAAATTTGCTAATTGATTCTTGCGAATATAATAAAGATATTGATAGAAGACCTATTGTACTAAATAAAAGTAATTATTTATTAAAACTAAAAGAATTAATAGAGAAAACAAGAGATGGTGAATATCTGGAGGTTATATATAAAGGGGAAAAGTAGGTGATTTAATTTGATTAGTATAGCACTTACCAAGGGTAGAATAGAAAAAGATGCAGTAAAAATATTTGAAAAAGCAGGCTTTGGAATTGAGCAATTGAAGGATAAGGGGAGAAAATTAGTCTTTGAAGATACTAAGGAAGAAATAAAATACTTTTTAGTAAAGGCTAACGATGCAGTGACATATGTAGAACATGGAGTTGCTGACATAGCTATAGTAGGTAAAGATACATTATTAGAAAAAGGTGAAAACTATTATGAAGTTTTAGACTTGGGGATAGGAAAGTGCAAATTTATAGTGGCAACACTACCAAATACTAATATTTTTAATAAGATAGGACATATAAAAATAGGTAGTAAGTATCCTAATGTTTCTAAGAATTATTTTGAAGCAAAAGGGATGGATGTTGAGATAATAAAAATTGAAGGATCAGTAGAACTTGCACCTATATTAGGTATTAGCGAGGGGATAGTAGATATAATGGAAACTGGAACAACATTAAAGGAAAATGGATTAATTGTTGTTGATGAAATTTGTGATATAAGCTCAAGGGTTATTGTTAATAAGTCGAGTTTTAAATTAAAAAGAAATGAAATAAATGAAGTTATAGATAGAATAAGAATAGCATGTAAAAGTTAATGTTTATTATATAAAACTAAAGGGGGCAAGTTAATATGATGGACATAATAGAATTAAACAATAAAAATATAAGTGATATTGTATCAATAATAAAAAAACGAAGTAATACTTTGAATATAAGAAAAGGTGTAGAGGATATAATTAAAAATGTAAGGTCTTATGGAGATAAGGCTTTAAGGGATTATACCTTAGATTTTGATAAAGTATATATTGAGAAGTTTAAGGTGGAAGAGGAAGAAATAGATAAGGCTTATAATCAGTGTGATTTAGAATTTATAGAAATATTAAAAGAAAGTATTGAAAACATTAAAAAATATCATGAGAAACAAAAAAAGACAAGCTATATATACCAAAAGGAACTAGGAATTTATATGGGACAAAGGTTAATACCTATGGATAGTGTAGCTATATATGTTCCAGGCGGAAAAGCAGCATATCCTTCATCAGTTTTAATGAATGCAATTCCAGCACAAGTTGCAGGAGTAAAAGAAATAGTATTAGTTACACCGCCAAATAAAGATGGAAAAATTAATAAGCAAATATTAGTTGCAGCTAAGTTATGTGGAATAAATAAAATTTATAAGTTAGGGGGAGCACAGGCAATAGCTGCGTTAACTTATGGAACTGAAAGTGTTGAAAATGTTTCTATGATTGTTGGTCCAGGTAATGCTTTTGTAGCTGAGGCTAAGAGACAGGTCTATGGTGATGTTGGAATTGACATGGTAGCTGGACCTAGTGAAATCTTAATTGTTGCAGATGAAAAAGCAAATCCTAAATATATTGCAGCAGATTTAATGTCTCAAGCGGAACATGATGAATTAGCATCATCCATATTAATTACAACATCTAAGGAACTAGCAGAAAAAGTTAATGAAGAGATTAAAGTGCAAATAAAAGGATTAAATAGAAGAGATATAATAAAAAATTCACTTAATAAATTTGGAAAAATAATAATTTGTAATTCTATAGAAAAAAGTATTGAGGTAGCTAATTTAATAGCACCGGAACATTTAGAACTTTTAATAGATAATCCTATAGAATATTTAGAACAGGTTAAAAGTGCTGGTTCAGTATTTTTAGGAGAATATACTCCAGAACCTATAGGTGACTATTTTGGAGGAACCAATCATGTATTACCAACTGGTGGTACTGCAAAATTTTCATCACCACTATCAGTAGATACATTTATAAAAAAATCATCATTCCTATATT
>UQQU01000093.1 GCA_900543325.1 uncultured Clostridium sp.
CTATATTCTGTTCAATTTTCAAAGACCATTTACTCTGTCGCACCGAAGCGACTTCCTTATCTTATCACCGAATTGTTTTTCTGTCAACATCTTTTTTCAACATTTTGTTGTTTTTGTTAACTTACTTAACTTGCTGTCTTTCGACTTATCGGCTGTCCGTTTGGACAAGACTTATAATATCATCATATTAACATATTAACCAATAATCCATTATTATATTCACAAATTAATTTAGTTTTACTGTATTTTTCACAAATTTTCTTAATAATACTTATATTGATACACAAGGATACGTTCACTTATTTAATTTGAATATTCAATTAACTTTATTTTGCTTTTTCCCATTATATGTTCATAATAAAAAAGAGAGCTAAAATATATGCTTATTTTAACTCCCTTTATATATTAATATTTTTAAACTACTCTTTTCTTAGGAATAATAACTGGATTATTTTCTAATCCCTTTACCTCTTCATTATCATCAATTAATATTCCCTTATCTGTAATTGTGTTACTCATAGTTACATTATTACCTATGACAGTATTCTGAAGTATAACACAGTTTTCAATTACACTTCCTTTTCCAATATAAACATTTCTTCCTATAACGCAATTTCTAACTGTTCCTTCAATATATGAACCATTAGCAATAATAGAATTTACTACACTACTTGTTTCAGTATATTGTGTTGGGCATGCATCTTTTGGTTTTGTATATATAGGGAAGTTATTGTAGAATAATTCCTTATTTACCTTTTCATTTAAAAATTCCATATTAGCATCGTAGTATGCTCCTATAGAGTTAATGCAAGCTAAATAGCCCTTGAATTCATATCCTCCAACTTTTAATTTATCTATATTTCCATTAATATAATTTTTTATCTTTTTATATCTTCCACCTCTAATGCATTCATATATCATATCTATAAAAAGATCAGTTTTCATTATATACATTTCCATATTTATATTAGCACTATTCTTTAACCCTACATTTTCTCCCACACCAATTACTCTATTATTATCATCTAGATTTAAAACTTGACAATCAATAAAATTATCTTCTACATGTTTAACATTTTTATATACTGTTGTTACATCATTACCTTGTGCAATATGATATTTAATTAATTCATTATAATTTATATTACAAATCATATATGATGAGCAAATTAAAGTATACTCTTTCTTACTATGATCAAAATAATCTATATTCTCTAAGAAATTATGAACATCATCATGTACAGGATCAATATCTCCAAAATTAAATACCTTTAACCCATCCTTCTTACGATGTATATCCCAAGGTCTACCATTTGTCAGGTGATCCATTAGAGATCTTGATTTATTTTTTGTGAATATTCCTATTGCTTCAATTCCTGAATTAGTCATATTAGATAATACAAAGTCAACAACTCTATATCTACCTGCTATAGGTAGCGATGCTAAAGGTCTGCGTCTTGTTAGCTCCATAATTTTTTGTTCATTTTCATCTAAGTTAATTATACCAATACAATTATTCATATTTTCCCTTTCCCCCCTCTATTATACTTCCATTGCATCTATTACAGTTCCACTTTTAACGTCTTCTTTAGATGCTATAACAGATATCTTCTCACCATTACCTATCTTACAATCTTTTCTTATCTTTGCTTCTCCACCGATAATAGCTTTATTAATTACCACATTATCTCCAATTTTAGCATCTGTCATTATTACAGAATCTTTTATTACAGTATTTTTACCTATATAAACTCCTTCAAATAATACAGAATTCTCAACTGTTCCATGTACTGTACATCCTTCAACTACTAATGAGTTTTTAACATTTGCATCTTTTCCAATATATTGTGCTGGTCTTACAGGACTAACAGAATATATCTTCCAATCATCTTCATATAAATTTAATCCACTTTCTCTCTTTAATAAATCCATATTAGCTTCCCAAAGACTGCTTATAGTACCAACATCCTTCCAATATCCCTTGAATGGATAAGCTACTAATCTTCTACCCTCATTTAACATTTTAGGAATTATGTTCTTACCAAAGTCATTACTAGATTCTTTATCTTTTTCATCTTCCTTTAATGCTTGTCTTAAGATTTTCCAATTAAATATATAAACTCCCATTGAAGCCATATTACTCTTAGGATTAGCAGGCTTTTCTTCAAATTCATATATTGATAAATCATCATTAGTATTCATTATTCCAAATCTACCTGCCTCTTCCATAGGAACTTCAATTACTGCTATCGTAGCTTCAGCATTTTTTTCCTTATGGAATTGAAGCATTTTATCATAATCCATTTTATAAATATGGTCACCTGATAAAATTAATACATACTCTGGATCATATCTATCTACAAATTCAATATTTTGATAAATTGCATTTGCAGTTCCCTTATACCAATTACCACCTTTTTCTTCTTGATATGGAGGTAATATACTTACTCCTCCATCTCTTCTATCTAAATCCCAAGGACTACCTATTCCTATATGTGCATTAAGCTCTAATGGCTTATATTGTGTTAATACTCCAACTGAATATATCCCTGAGTTTGAACAGTTACTTAAAGGGAAATCTATTATTCTATACTTTCCTCCATAAGGTACTGCTGGCTTAGCCAATTTTTTTGTTAAAACCCCTAATCTTGATCCTTGTCCTCCTGCTAATATCATAGCAACCATTTCTTTTTTTCTCACTATTTTCCCCATCCCCTCTAACTTAATACTATACAGTTAATGTACTTATTAAATTACATTTTCTTATTTATGTTAAATTTGTAATTTTACTATTACTTAGTGCTATTTATAGTACATATTTATTTTATTTATAAAAATTAGATATATTCTTATATCTATATTTTTTTCACTGCAATAATTTAAATATTTTTACATTTTTATAAAAATATTTAAGTTGTAATTCAAAAAGTAAGGCACTTTAAAATTATAAAAGTGCCATACTCTTTTATAAAACTTTTAATATCCTAAATTCATGTGCTTTTATTAAAATATTTATTGTTCCATTTTTGACTATATATTCTTTATCTTTATCTAATAAATCTAAAATATATCCATCTATATTGTTAATTAATATATTTTCTTCTTTTTCCATGATATTAACTACAACAATTATCCTATCCTCATTTAAAATTCTTTCATATCCTAATATGCCATTGTTAAACTCTAAAAATTCTATTTCTCCATTCTTTAAAGCTTTTTCACTAACTCTAATAGCTGATACTTTTTTATAAAATTCTAATATATCTTTGTTTTCCTTTCCCCAAGGATATGATTTTCTGTTACTTGGATCCTTTCCACCAGTTAAACCAGCCTCATCCCCATAATATATTAATGGAACACCTGGTAATGTCATTTGAATCGTTACTGCTTCTTTTAACAGATCGACATTATTATTAAGAATAGTTAATACTCTTTCTGTATCATGATTACCAAGCATATTCATAGTTGAATAGAAGTACTCCTTAGGATAATTTTCTTTTAATGATAAATATTTTCTAATAAAATACTTGCTTCCTATATAGTTTCTAACTAAATCTAAAATTATTTGTCTTAAAGGATAATTGGTTACTGAATCTAGTTCATTTCCAAATAGATATTCTCTTTTTCTATTATAACTAACTTTATTAGATGCATCCTCCCATACTTCACCAATTAATACACCATCTGATTTTACTTCTTTAAGCTTCTTTTTTAGTATTTTAATAAATTCATCTGGCAATTCATCAGCAACATCTAATCTCCATCCGCCTGCACCAAGCTTCAACCATTTTTCTATTACAGAATTCTTATTTCTAATTATATAATCTAAATAACTTGGATTAAGCTCATCTACATTAGGCATATTAGAAAATCCCCACCATGTCTCATATAACTTAGGATAATCATTAAACCTATACCACCTATAATATGGAGACTGTAAAGACTGATAGGCTCCTAAAGAATCATAATTCCCAAATTTATTAAAATATTTGCTATCACTTCCCGTATGACTAAAAACCCCATCTAATATAATTCTTATGCCTAATTTTTCTGCTTCACTACATAAATCTTTAAATATTTCTTCGTCTCCAAACATAGGATCTATTTTCTCGTAATCACCTGTGTCATATTTATGGCAGCTAGGAGAATCAAATATTGGATTAAAATATATAACACTTACTCCTAGTGATTTAATATACTCCAACTTCTTTTTTACACCCAAAAGATTTCCACCATAAAAATCCCATCTAACTATATTTCCACTCATATCTTTTATATACATTGGATTATCATCCCAATTTCCATATATAAAAGTATTTTTTTTAGGATTTAGAACTTTTCCTTCCTCTTCTCCGTTAAAAAATCTATCTACAAAGATTTGATATATTATTCCTTCTCTATACCAACTTGGTACATCTTGCTTAGAATATATAGTTATCTGATAACTTACTGGTTCATTAAAGTATACCTGACCTATTCCACCTAGTGATTCTATATTATTTCCATAAATAATATTTCTTCCATAATAATTTACTCTAAAATAATAATATATTAACCCTATATTGTTTGATGTATCTACTTCTACTTCGTAAACCCAATTGTTTACGCGGTCATTCCATCCTATTTCGTTCATTTGAATTTCTATCTGATTGTTATAAAAATTTATTAAATTAATATAAGCTGAACATCTTTTGCTAGTCCATAATCTGATTCGCACCTTATTTCCTACACTAACTGCACCAAAAGGATTCCTTAATTCAAGATTGTGAGAATCATGGAAAATTTGTATATCATCCAACTCCACATTCCCCCTATAAATTTTTATATATTACAGTTGATCCCCAAATGCCTGTTGCATATTCTTTAATAGTTCTATCAGATGAAAATATTCCTGAATGGGCTATATTAATACCACACATTCTTTGCCATTTTTCTTTATCAATATATAACTTATTAACTCTTTCTTGTGCATTTAAATAAGAATCAAAATCCTTTAACACAAAAAATTCATCATTATACGTTAATAAATTTTCATATATACTTCTAAATCTGTCTTTATCTCTACAATATTTACCATTGATTAAATCGTTGGTAACTCTTTGTAGTCTAGGATCCTTATTACATATATCCCATGATGAATATCCACCATTCTTATGATAATTTAATACCTCTTCAGCATTTAATCCAAAAATAACAATATTATCTTCTCCAACTTCATCTTTAATTTCAATATTTGCTCCATCCAATGTTGCAATAGTTATTGCTCCATTCATCATGAATTTCATATTAGATGTCCCCGAAGCCTCTTTAGTTGTTGTTGAAATTTGCTCACTTAAATCAGTCGCTGGAATTATTTTTTCAGCTAATGAGACTTGATAATTCTCTAACATTACAACCTTGATTTTTTCATTCACTCTCGGATCATTATTTACAGTTTCTGCGACTCTACAAATTAACTCAATTGTATTTTTAGCTAAATAATAACCTGGTGCAGCTTTTCCAGCAAAAATAAAGGTTCTTGGTATTATGTCCAAATTAGGATTATCAATTAGTTTATTATAAAGGTCCATTATTCTTAAACAATTTAAAGTCTGTCTTTTATAAGCATGAATTCTTTTTATTTGAACATCAAAAATCGAATTCGTATCTATAACTATTCCTTTACTTTTATAAATTTCTTTTGCTAACTTATCTTTATTACCTTTTTTTATTTCTCCAAGTCGTTTTAAAACACTTCTATCATTAAGATAATTCTTGAAGTTTTCTAAATCTGTTGGATGCTTTATAAAACTATCTCCAATAGTATCTAATAAGAGCTTCGTTAAATCGGGATTAGACCTAATTAACCATCTTCTATGAGTTATACCGTTAGTTTTATTATTAAATTTTGAAGGATATAAATAATAAAAATCAGACATTTCTTTTTTCTTTAATATCTCGGTATGAAGTTTTGCAACTCCGTTAACACTATGGCTGCCTACTATAGCTAAATTGGCCATTCTTACATAACCATCTCCTATTATAGCCATCCTTGATATTTTACCCCATTGGCCTACATATTTATTCCAAAGTTCTTCACAATATCTCTTGTTTATCTCTTCTATAATCATATAAATTCTTGGTAGTAAACTCTTAAACATATCAACTGGCCATTTTTCTAATGCTTCAGCCAAAATTGTATGATTAGTATATGAAATTGTATTTTGAGTTATTCTCCAAGCATTCTCCCAAGACAATCCTTCTTCGTCAAGTAATATTCTCATTAACTCTGGAATTGCTAATGTTGGATGCGTATCATTAATGTGTATTGCTATCTTTTCATCTAGTAATTTTATATCTCCGTTGTGCTTTTTATAATGTCTTACTATACTTTGTATTCCTGCAGAAACAAAAAAATACTGTTGTTTTAACCTAAGCATTTTTCCTTCATAGAATGAATCTTCTGGATATAGAACTAATGATATTGCTTCAACTGAATTTTTATAAGATATTGCTTTTAAAAAATCTCCCCTACTAAATGATGAAAAATCAAACTCATTAGATACAGGTTCAGCACTCCATAATCTTAGAGTATTTACTACTTCATTTTCATATCCAACTATAGGAGTATCATATGGCACTGCTAGAACTGGTTCATAGTTAACATGGGTAAATGTTAATTTATCATTTACATAATCAGAAACAATTGTTCCCCCAAATTTAACTATTTCAGCTTTATCTTGTTTCTTTATTTCCCATACATTACCTTCTCTTAACCAATTATCTGATGCTTCAACTTGTTGGCAGTCAACTATTTTTTGTTCAAAAAATCCGTATTTATACCTTATTCCACATCCATGTCCAGCAATATTTAATGATGCCATAGAGTCTAGAAAACAAGCTGCTAACCTACCTAGGCCACCATTACCTAAGCCTTGATCATGTTCTAGATTTTCAATTTCTTCTAAATCAATATCTAATTCACTTAATGCTTCTTTACAAATATCTCTTATTCCTAAGTTCAAAAGAAAATCACCTAATAGTCTGCCTAATAAGAATTCCATTGAGAAATAGTATACTTGTTTTTCTCCAGTTTGGTTATATCTTTTATTAGTATCCATCCATGTACTAATTACATAATCTCTAACCAGACTTCCCAATGCTTCGTATTTTTGTTGATTACTTCCTTCTTTTAATTCCTTCCCATGTAATTGAACGAATTTATTGTTATAATCTCGTTTAAATGAATTCTTATCGATTGATAGCATATATCTACCTCCTAATAGCTTGATCCATTAAGGTCTCTTAACTACTCCTTCATATAACCACTTATATTGCATAGCTGATTTTTCCCAACTATTATCTGAATTCATAGCTTGTCTGATTATGTTATTCCAAGCATTTTTATCGCTGTAGATTGTTAATGCATATTCAATTATTTGCATTAATTCACTTGAATTAAAGTTTTTAAACCCAAATCCATTCCCTACTCCATTATATTTGTTGTAAGGATATACTGTATCCCTTAACCCTCCAGTTTCTCTTACAATAGGAATTGATCCATATCTTAATGCTATTAATTGTCCTAATCCACAAGGTTCAAATAATGATGGCATTAAGAACATATCAGTTGCAGCATATATTTTATGTGCTAAAGTATTGTCAAACTTAATATTAGCTGAAACTTTATCTGGATATCTATATTGTAAATTCTTAAATGTTTCCTCATACCAATAATCACCAGTTCCTAATATAACAACCTGTATATCTCTTTGAAGAAGCCTATCTATCATATTAACTATCAAGTCACAACCTTTTTGATGAGTTAATCTAGATATTATACCAATCATAGGTGTATCTTTTTTTTGTGGCAATCCTAACTCTCTTTGTAGAGCTAATTTGTTTTCAACTTTATTGCTTATTGAATTAATATTAAAGTTTTTAAATATAAATTTATCATCTTGAGGATTAAATTCTTCATAATCTATTCCATTAACTATCCCCATTAAATAATAACTTTTACTTCTAAGAAACCCGTCTAATCCTTCACCATATTGTGGGGTTTTTATTTCTTCTGCATAGGTCTTACTTACTGTTGTAATTTGATCACAATAATTTAATCCACCTTTTAAAAAGCTTACTGAACCATCTAACTCAACACTTCCATTAACTAATGGCATATAGTCATAACCAAATAATTCTGGTAATACTTTAGGCGAAAAACTGCCTTTAAATAATAAATTATGAATTGAAAATACTGTTTTTATTCTTGAGTAAAATTGATCTTTTTTATATTCTAAATTAAGTAATACTGGTACCATTCCTGTTTGCCAATCATTACAGTTTATTAAATCTGGCTGCCAATCAATTTCCTTAATAAATTCTAGAACAGCCCTATTAAAAAATGCAAATCTTTCTCCATCATCAAAATATCCATATAAACCATCTCTATTAAAGTAATACTCATTATCTATAAAATAATAAATCACCTCATTATATTCATATTGAAAAACTCCACAGTATTGATTTCTCCACCCCACTGGAACTGTAAACCACTTTACAAACTGTAACTTTTGTTTTAACTCATCTTTTATATTTTTATACTTGGGTATTACTACCCTAGTATCTATACCTAGTTTTATTAATGATTTAGGCAATGCTCCCATTACATCTCCTAAACCACCAGTTTTAATAAATGGATGCGCTTCTGATGCTGCAAACAATACTTTCATCTATTCACACTCCCTATTTATATTTATTATTCACTTTTAAAATAATAGCTGCCATTGGTGGAACTTTAATTTTTATTGAATATGGTTGCTTATTATAAGGAATTTCCTCTGCCACTATCTTATCAGCCATTACTTGTCCTGACCCTCCATAAATTTCACTATCAGTATTAAAATCTTCTACGTACTCCCCTAATATTGGAACACCAACTCTAAAATCATATCTAACTACAGGAGTATAATTACATATAAATATTAGACATTCCTCGTTTTTACTATCTCTTCTTATAAAAGAATATATACTTTCATCGCAATTATCTGCATCAATCCATTCATATCCTTCTATCTTATAATCACTCTCCCATAAGGCCTTATTTTCTTTGTAATAATGGTTCATATCTTTAAAGAATTGTTGTGTCTTTCTATGCATATCATATTCTTTAATTAAATTCCATTGTAATTCTTCATATTCACGCCATTCTATAAATTGACCAAACTCAGATCCCATAAACATTAATTTTTTTCCAGGATGACCCATCATATGTGCTAAATAAACTCTAACTCCAGCGAATTTATTCCAATAATCTCCCCACATTTTATTTACAAGTGAACCTTTTCCATGTACAACTTCATCATGTGATATAGACAATATAAAATTCTCTGAATAATGGTATGCCATTGAAAAAGTAAGTTTATGATGATGATATTTTCTATATATTGGATCCTTCTCGATATATTTTAAAGTATCATTCATCCATCCCATATTCCATTTAAAATTAAAACCTAATCCATCTTCTTCAATAGGTTTAGATATTTTAGGCCATGAAGTAGATTCTTCAGCAATTGTCATTACATTAGGAAACTCCTCATGAAGTGCACTATTATAATCTTTTATAAATTGTATTGCTTCTAAATTTCCATTTCCACCATAAATATTAGGAGTCCACTCACCAGCATTTCTTCCATAATCAAGATACAGCATATTTGATACCGCATCATTCCTAATTCCATCTATATGAAATTCTTTTACCCAATAAAAAAGATTTGATATTAAGAAGCTTTTAACTTCAGGTCTTCCTAAGTCAAAATTAAATGTGCCCCATCCCTTATTATCTCTTTTCCATTCTTCTTGATATTCATAAGTTGGAGTTCCATCAAACATATATAATCCATGTGCATCTTTACAAAAATGACTTGGTACCCAATCTAATATTACTCCTATACCCGCTTTATGAAGCTCATCAATTAAATACTTAAAATCATTTGCATTTCCATATCTACTAGTTACAGAATAATATCCTACACCTTGATATCCCCAAGATGCATCTAATGGATGTTCTAATATTGGTAACATTTCTACATGAGTATATCCCATGTCTACTAAATACTTCGGTAATTCTTCTGCTATCTCTTTATATGTTAAAAATTCCCCATTTTTAGTCTTCCAAGATCCTAAATGCATTTCATAAATATTAATTGGACTTTCATACATATTGAATCTTTTTCTCTTCATCATCCAACTTCTATCATTCCATTTATACTTAACATTGTCACTAATTATTGATGCGGTATTTGGTCTTTTTTCTGATTCAAAGGCATAAGGATCTGCTTTATATTTATGTTCTCCATGAATATTTTCTATTGAGTATTTATATTTTTCTCCTGGTTCTATTCCCTCTATAAATATACTCCATAATCCTAAATCTGATACCTTTTCCATCTTATAATCTTCTTTTACTTCAAAGTTAGAGAAATCTCCTACTACATATACATTTTTTGCTCTAGGCGCCCATGTCGTGAATCTAACACCTTTTTTTCTTTTTTCAGAAACAACATGTGCTCCCATAAAAGCATATGCCTCATAGTGCTTTCCTTCATGAAATAAAGAAATATTATCAACACTTAATTCACATTTTACTTTCTTTTTAACAGGTTTATCTTCTTTTTTATTATCCGAACTTTTACTATTTATCTTCTTATTTACTGACTTAACATCTTCAATTGTCTTTTTTTTACTAATCTTCTTAACAGCTACTCCAGTTTCTCCTCTCATGTGAATTCCCCCTTATCTTTTATACTATTGTAATTTTTATCAATATAGAAGTTATTTTTCTCTATTTTATAATTCTACCATCAAGCTTTTGTACTCTTCAACTTCTTTTAACCGACATTTAATCTAATAATATTTGATACCCATATTCATATTTATCCTATTTATGTTATATTTTGTCGTTTTATTTTTTTTTATAAATGTACTTGTCTATATTTGGGTATATTTTTCTATCTTTTTATATATAATCTTGATATCGTATAATATATAATTATATGCTTATAAAATTTTTATATTACTTATGGAATTTTAAAACTGTAATAAAAATAACTATTTATAAATAATTATACAAAAAAGTACTTAGTGTAAATGGAGGGCACTGAAAAACTTAATGTTTTTTAAGTGCGGTTATCCACAAAGTAAAAA
>UQQU01000094.1 GCA_900543325.1 uncultured Clostridium sp.
ATTTATTCATATTATTTTCTCCTTCTTGTTAATCTGTAATTGAATTATATAATATAAATAAGTATCTTTCATGAAATAAGAATGAGAGTAAAATTAAAATTTTTTAATCTTTTTAATTTTATATTTTACTAACCATAACTTTTTGTTTAGTTAACAAATACAAAATAGCTATGCCACTTAGTAATGACATAGCTATATCTTTATATTATCTTTTAACTCTTTATTAAAACTACGCTCCGTTACTTGTGGTACGGTTCTCCGTATCAGTATTAAGTGAGGTTTTAGTTATACATAACTAACTTATTGTATTCCTACTTCTTTTATAAACTCCTCAACACTTATTCTTTGCTTAAATATAGTTGATTTTTGAAAAATTTTATCATTTGTAACAATAACTTCATTTTCTCCTCTTAAGTATAGTAAATGTTGTATATCTAGATAGTCATTTTTTTCTGCAAATTCACCATTATAACTTCTACTAAACTCATACATTGATTGTCCTAAGAAAAATGCTGTTAACTCTCCAGAATAATTATCACATAATTCATTTATATATTCATTAGTATAATTAACTTTAATATTATTAAGAAGTGTTATGATAAACTCCTTAATATAACTATCTTCTCTTTTCTTTAAAGAACTATCATCTAACAAAATATGGTTTATATCTATTTTTCTAACTTTCCCTTCCGATTCCTTAAATTGTCTTCTATTTTCTTTAAATCTTTCGTTAAATTTTTTGGATATTGATTTCTTTTGTTTCTTTAAATCTGATAAAAACTCTTTCTCATCTATACCAATATCCTTAAGTTTTTCAATATAACTTTCGTAACTATTACTTTTTAGCAATAATTTTATTTTTTTATGAAATTCTACTTTTTCTTCTTTAATAAATTCACACTCTGAAATATCTAATTTAAATGCCATTGCAATACACTCTAGAGGTAAATATGGATAAAACTTAATTTTACTTTCTACTATTTTATTTATCAATATTTTTCTTCTATTAAAATGCGGTTTCTCACTAACACGTGATAATATCTCTTGAATCCCTAAAATAGATGTAAACACATTATCCATCTTAGCTAAAGTATCTAACTTGTTAGACAATGCATATATAGCACTTGTATCTAAATAGAACTTTTTACTCATAATCATATCTCCTAAATTCTCTTAATTTGTTTTAATTTTTTATTTCAAAATTTACATCACTCATTTAAAGCTAATGCCATTCTTAATATAAATAAATTATATCATTTTTATCATTTGGTTTCATAAATTAATCTTATATTGAAATACTCACATTTAATATACTAACTCCAACATTTCTTAACATAAAAGAAGAAGGAATACCTTTAATAGGTACTCCTCCTTCTTTTACTAGATATTCAACTAGCTTATCATTTATATTAAGTTTTATTGAGTCTATTTCTCTTGATTCATTCATTGTTATTTCAGATATTATCATATGTAGTAACTTTTTCTGTTGCTCTCTACTTACACTACTATTTAATATCTTACTGAAATTCATAAGTATATCTTTAATGAACTCATATGGTATTTCTTCACTTACATCCTCAGAAATTGTGTTTAGTAAAGGCTTCTTTTCTTCTTCTAAAATTCTGATTTTCTCATTTAGTTCATCCTTTCTAGTTTGAAACTCTTCTTTAGTTAAGATATCATCCTCATATGCTTCAAAGATTTTTCGTTTTCTTTTATCTAGTTTTTCAAGCTCTTTATCTATGTCACCTAACAATCTTTTAGCTGGTTTAACTTTATCTTTTCTTTCCTTATTAATGTTTTTAACAACTGCTTTAATCATTGCTTCATTAGATACTAATTCTTCAATCTTTTTAAACACATATTCATTAGCTTTATCTACTCTTATTGTATTACTATTGCATACTGAAGTTCCTTTATTCTTCCAATTACCACAACAGTAATAAGCTATTCTCCTTTTAGTACCATCTGCTAATGTATTGGTTGTCCTAGAAATCACCATACCAGCTCCACACTTAGGACATCTTAGTATTCCCGTTAATGGGTATTCTCCATCATATATTCTTGAGGGCTTTCCTTTCTTACTTTCTAAAATTAATTGAACTTTATCCCATAGCTCTCTATCTATAATAGCTTCATGTTTTCCTTTAACTCTTATTGGATTAGGATTTATATTCCTCCTTCTTTTTTCGCTCCAATTTTGTCTTACATTATATCTTACTTCTCCTATGTATACTGGATTAGTTAGTATATCTCTTATACTTCCTACTGAAAAGTTATTTCCCTTTTTAGTTTTATATCCTAATTTATTTATTTGATTAGTTATTGCTTTATATCCCTTTCCTTTACTATATTCATTAAATATAAATCTTACTATTTCGGCTTCTTTTTCATTGATTTCTAGTTTATTTTTCCCCTTTTTTTCTTCTTCTGGTGAGTTATTTGGTACTAAGTCATATCCTAAAACTCGTCCCCCGCACCAATTTCCAGATTTTGCCTTTGCAATCATACCCATCTTAACGTTTTGTGCAATAGTCCCTCTTTCAAACTCTCCTATTAAAGCCATCATTTGAAATTGCATTCTTCCTGCTGGTGTATCTGTTTCAAAAGGTTCTGAATAAGATTTGAATGTTATATTGTTTTTTTCTAATAGATTTACAATCTTTAAAACATCTTCTAACTTTCTACTTATACGATTTATCTTCCAAGATATAACCATATCGAACTTTCCTTCTTTAGCATCCCTTAAAAGTTCTTTTAATGCTGGTCTATCTTTTATGTTTTTACCACTTATTCCCCTATCTGAATAGCATTTATATATTATGTAATCATTAGCTTTACACCATTCTTCTAACAATCTTTTTTGTTCATCTATACTGTAACCGTTCTCAGATTGTTCTTCGGTACTTACCCGGCAATATATGGAAATTATTTTCCTCCTTTTTTCAATTTTTATATCATTAACCAATTTATTAAATCCCATAGAACTCCTCCTAACATCTAATCAAATTTATAATATATACTTAACTTTTATTTTTATATCATTTAAGAATTAGATTATTTAGAAGTTACCCACTATAGGATAACTTCTAAATCTTTATGAATTTTTAAAGCTCTATTCTGATTAAAGCGAATCTACCTTATTATTTATGTACTCCATGCTCATCATGTTGTTTTTCTCCATTTCTGAATACCTCTCTTCTTTTAATTTTCTGTCATGCTCTATAATAATTTCACCATCTTCAATATTATAAGCATTGGTAACATTCATATATTCTCCACCATTTTTAATTTCCACTTTTAACTCTATTATAACTTCAGCACCTATTAATTCATTCATATTAAATTTTTCATACTCATCATATACATTAAAATCACTTCCTTTAATAGCTTTAATTAATTTATAAAATAAGTATGTAGTCCAAGGGGCTATAAGCATGTATTGTTTTATTGATGTTCCATTCTCCATTTCAAAAGTTATATATCCTTGCTCAAAAACTTTACCATTAACAATCTTTTTGTCATTAAATTCACAACTTACTACTTTACATTTCTTGTATCCTTCTTCTATTTTTACACTTACTCCATCTTTCTTTATGATTGCCATGTTTATCTCTCCTTTTATTTTTCTATTTCTGCTTACTTGATTGATTATTTTTTATTGGTTATTTTCTTTAATCCAATTTATGAACCATTCACTATTCATTATTTCTTCTTGTTCTTTTATGCTTGTCCTATTTTCACATATTAGAATTGTTGAATCTTCTAATCTTATCTTTGGTATTTTTCTATTGCCCTCCATTATGTACTCCTCCTAAATCATTTAATTTCACTAAGCACCGAACTATATAAGTTCAATGCTTAGTAGATTTTCTAATTTTCTTCTAACTCATCTAATTTTGATGCTATTATGTATAATCTTAGTATCTCTGTTATTGCTTCAACTATATCGTCTATTGTTAATTCATCCATGTTATTACCTCCCTCTTAATCTATAGTTATTATCGCTACTTTATGATTTTCGTATGTAGTATACTTAACTTCTGAAAATGTAATTGAAGTTCTGTTACTAAAATCTAATTGATACATTTCAGTTAGCTCATTTACTGTACCAGCAGAATATATAGTCCCTTTTGTTTTAGAGTATTTTATACTTAAAAAGTTTTGATTGTCTGGTAATCTTTCTCCTACAGCAATTGCATTATCTGAGCATGAAATTAATATTTTAGGTGGATTCCCTAACTCCTCCATGACATCCTTTGGAAAAACAATCCTTTTACCATTTTTTTCAGTATTTATTATAGTAGCTACTCCTTGATTACTTCTTATTACACTTTTCTGTTTAAACTTAGAAGCCTTAAAGTTTTCTAAATTGTACTGTTGTTCTTGGGTTACTTCCTCAATTTTTTCTATTGTTTCTTCTATTGTTTCTTTGTTTTCATATTCTTCTATCATATTTTCATATTTAACCTTCGGTTTTGTTCTTCTTTTTACTACTGCCATTTTTAATCTCCTTTTACTTCTTATTTGATTTATTCATTACCTCACTTTTAGGACTCACTCAGTCCTTTTCTCAGTCTCTTAGTCTCAAGTCTATTCTATTGATTTATGTAGTCTAGGACGTATGGACGCATATGTTACCACCTCCTTTTCAATTTATTATTCATGAAACATCTTCTTTTTGATGTTTCATGAATTTTCTTAGTCCTTTAGCCCTAGTTGTTGGTATATCTAAATTTCAGCATTTTAGCTTAGCCACCAATTAGCCGCCTAGTTCTCCAAATATTCTAGAATCCTCTAATGAAATCCTAAAACATCCAACTATTTTTACTCCAGTATGGTATCTAAATGAATTTGATTTCTTACTTTCACATTCATATCCTAATGACTTAGCATAAGCATCAAATTTTCTCCAGAACTTTTGAACACTTATTTTAGCTTGTCCTTCCATTCCATTAGCTCTAGCCCAGCTTTTGTATGTATTGTAGATTATTCTATTATCTTCTCTATGGTTACTATGTTCTTTTTCAACGCATTGCTCAAAGAATAGTATCATCGGATTAAGTTCCATTTCATACTGTTTAAGTAATTTATTGGAACTATTACATTCAGAAAATCTAAAATTATTTTCTTTTAATCTCCTTAGACCTACTAAAGCCCAATTAAATATTCCATTAAGTTCTTCTTTTAGTTTTTCTCTTAAATAGAAATCTCTATCTTCTTCTTTAACTACATTTTTGAAATGAAGCATACATAATCTTCTCATAAACGCATAACCTCCATCATTTGTATGAGGTAGATTATTTGTTGAAAATACCATTCTAGCAGTAGGCTTAAACTGAATTACAGGTTGATTTTTCTGTTCAGCAGTTATTATGTCTTCACCAACTATAGCCTTAAAATATTGAGTATTAAGAGAAGCCCCATTAAACTCATTCTCGTTGCTAATGTTAGCTAACTTTCCATATATACATACTCTAGAAAATGGTCTACTAAGTTCATTCATTGGTATACTTGAAATATTTTCTTGACCAATAAGTTCACTAATGATATCAATAAAAATTCCTTTACCGTTTTTTCCCAAGCCGTACAAGATTAGTGCTTTTTGTGCTCTTGTTTCTGCTGTTAAAATATACCCAACCCACTCTTGTGCAAGATTTATAGCTTCTTCATCACCATTAAAACATTGATTAAGAAATCTAATGAAATTAGGACATTCAGCTTCTTCATTGTAATCAACAGGTATTCTAATACTACTGTAGAACTCTGGTCTATGTTCCATTAAGCTATATGTATTTAAATCAAACATACCATTTCTAAGATTTATATATCTTTTGTTAGAGTTAAGTTCCTCTTCAAAAAATACTATTCTTTTTAAAGCTCCTATGTATTCCTTTTCATTTTTCAAAGACCATATATTATCCGAATAAGTTTGTAGCTTACCTCTTAATTTCTGAAATAAGTACATATCAGAAATCTTATTCCATATGCCATCGTTATATACATAAAACGAATCCTTATTATAGATAATTTGTAATTTTTTAGATGTAAAAGTGGCAAATTTATTAGGATTAAAGGATTTTACCTTTCCAGTTTTCTTTGAAAACTCTATCCCCATTTCTTCACACTCTATGATTTTTTCATCTTCTAACATACATTTTCTCCTCACTTATCTTTATTAAGTAAGGTAATGAATCGCTTCTACGCTTGTTATGATACACTAAACAAACTAAAAACGCCAAAATCATTTTTGGCTATTTCAAGCCATTTTCAGCTATTTCCAAGAAATTATAAATTTTATTTTTTAACTTTAATTTACTTTTTTTAAATTTTTATCCTGTCTAGGAAGTCTAGGCTTAAAATTTTTTCTCTTTTTTCCTCCTAGACTTCCTTAATCAAAAATTTCCTAATTTATTACTTTTATGTATTTATTATTTAAAATAATCCATAAATATCCTTTGCGTAATTTTATTCCAACTTTTAATTTCGTAGTTTTACTTGATATTTCTCATTTTTGTAAAAAAAAAAAGAGGTTCAACCCTCTTTTCTATTGTTGTATTTCTACTAACTCTCCATTAGAATACAATCTATATTTCGCTAATATTGTATTGTCATCAAACTTTATCCAGTCCTTATCTTTAGCTACAACATCAAAATACTTTTTACCAGTTTCATCTATATTTAAATCTGATGATAGCTCATAGAATTTACGTGTATTTCCATTCTCAGCATTCATTTTATCTAACATTTCTTGTGCTACTGCTTTTGAAAAGTTATTCTCGTCTGTTTCAATCTTCAACTTATTTTGTTTCTCTTTTTCTAAGGCTTCTTTTTCTTTTCTTTCAGCCTCTTCTTTAGCATAATTATCTTTTCTTTGATTAGATAACAATTCACTAGCTTTTACATGTAAGTCATACATAGTATTTATATCTGCTTGTTCTATATATTGCCATTCTGATGTTTCTTTACTTAATTCTTCTGCTTGTTCATATTCTCCTTTTTCAATTAAACTTTTAACCTCTTCTATTTTTACTAAAAATTCGTTTCTTATTTTTTTAATATTTAACAATTCTTTTTTTAGATTGTCCACATCATTTTTTAATCTATCATATTTTTTATAACTGTTATCAATTTCATTAAGATATTTCAATCCAGAATCCACTCCTGAACTTTGAGCCTTTTGGTAACTAACAACCACATTCCATAATTTATCTATTTTTTTATTATTTCCATCAACAACAGTATATAATATATCTTTTGCATTATCATAGTCACCATTATTAATAGCTACTTCGGCTTTCTTTATTACTGCATTTTCTTCATTAATTCTTTTGCCTATAATTCCTCCTATAAATAACAGTATAAGAACAACTAACCCTATTATTATAGACTTATTTTTCTTATTCATATACTTAGCTCCCCCCTTTATTAAATTATTTCTTCCCTTTAATTTTAGAGTAAATAAAAGAACCTATTAGAAATAAAACTACGATAACTATAGCTAGTTTTATCAAAATCCATAATACTGTAAATATTCCTCCAATTAATCCACTCATCCAATTAACTATGAAAGCGCCTACAGCACAACATAGAAGCCACTCACCAACCATTGCTCCAAATCCTAAATACCATACATCGAAAATATTATTAATTAGAATAAAAAATCCCGTTCCTAATATCAATGTAAATATAAGTGCAATTAACGCTGTTAATCCTCCGGCATCAAAAATATTCATCAAATTACCTCCATAATTCCAATATTTTTATCTAATTTTAATATTATTTCTATTTATTATTGATTGAACCCATCTCTCTGAATAATCTAATTCTTTAGCTAATTTTCTTACATTTTTACCATTGTAATTCTCTTGTAAATATTTAATTACATATTCTTTAGAGTATAATTTCTTAGGAAAATTAAATTGTTGACCTCCAAATACACTATGTATTTCTCTTGTAACTTTTTCACCCATATGTTCAAAAATAGTAGAATACACTCCATTAAAATATTCTTTTTGAATATCCATATATTAACTTCACCTCCCATAAAAAATAATAGCTACTTTGAAATGATTATTCATGCGAATAATTCATTGAAAAAATCATTAAAAACTTACTGAAAATTAATTTTAAATTTAATATAAAAAAAGTTAATGCTCCTAAAATATAGAAACATTAACTCTTTTAATTTTATTTATTGGTATTATATATAATTTAATTATTATTATTAATTGTATATATTTATTATTTATTTTTTATTCTTTTTTTCTCTCTATTCTGATTATATTTTTTTATTTTTATTTATTTTTTTATTAAGGCTTTAGCCCCCCTATCCCCCCGTCACTCCTTTAGAGTTCCGAGTTCCCTCTTTCCAAGTTCCATTATTTATATGTTTTATCTTTTTCATTTTTTTATTTTTAAGTAAAATTAGTGACCTAAAACTTTTCTATTATCTACTTATTCAATTTAAAAGCAACTTATTTAGCTCTTTTTTGAGCTTTTTTAATCTAATGGCTACTTTTCTTCACTATCTAAAAAATCTCTGTTTTCTGATGTGTTTTTGTTGCTTTTTGCCCTATTTCTCTCTATCATCATATAGCTTTTTTAACTTATCTTATATTTTTACTTATTATTTACTGCTTCTATTGAAGTAGCAACAACTGTTAATATAGTACCAACTACTTTTATTACCGTTATAATATCCATCTATCTCACCTCCTTTAAATATGTATAAATATATGAGTAACTATCTCTTACAGGAACTAATTTGATTACATACTTAGCAACTTCTAAATCTATATATACTAATGTTTCATTATCATATCCTCTACCATTACAGAACCTTACTACAGTATCAAAACTCTTTATTAAATCAAATTGAATGTAGTTAAGTTCTTGTTGTAGCTTCTTTAAATCTATTTCCTTTTTATCATTTAATTCAATTATTAAATCTCTAGGATTCCATTGATTAGCAAGCCCTCCATCATAGAAATCAAAACGCATTACTCCAAGTAGTTCCTTAGAACTATACTCAAAAGACTTTTCTTTACTTAGTTCTTTCATCTTATTACCTCCTAATATTCTTCTGCTAACATCATAGTTGAGTATTCATTATCATCTATAACGAAAACTTTTATGATTACATTAACCTCTATATTTTCTAAATCTATAACATACTTTTCTTTATACTCTGGAACTTCTTGACTATGTTCAATTACAATTCCTTCTTCACATTTTCTTATCTTGAAAACTTGTAAGTAATCTAATTCCTTCCCTTCCTCATTCAATTTATCAATCATACTCCAAAGTATAAGTTGTAATCTTAAATCTAACTTTTCATTAGCTCCTCTTGTTATATATCTGCTCTCTTTCTTAAACATCTTAATCCTCCTAAAAATAATTAAAGCTACCTAATTACTTTTCTTGTAATTAAGTAGCTATTTTAATTCTTGCTTCAACATTTCTATGAATTCATCTGAAAATACTTTCTCTTTAATGGACTTCTTTATTAACTCCATTAACTCTAATTCAGTTACATCAAGACTTCTTGGAATATAAGTCTCATCACCTCTTCTAGTAGATTTATATACACAGAATCTTATTTCATTCCTTTTTAGTTCCTTGATATATATCTTTTCTATTGTATATGTATATTCATCATCTCCAACTTTTCCTTGATTTATTATCTTACAATACTTAGTTTCCTTGATTATCTTATCCTCTTTTATATTCTTACTCACATTAAATTAACCTCCATTTATTCTAATAGGAACTTAGAAAGTTCTTCTGTTGTTACTACTACAATTGCATAATCACTTGAAAGCAAAAATAAGGAAGAAGTCCAATTAACTCCTTCCTTACATTCAATAATATCAGTATATTCTGGTATTAAACCTTGTAACTTATCTTTCTTTAACATTTCGATAACAACGATATTTTCTGCTATAACTATATATCCTCCTAAATCTTTCTCTATATCTCTATTAGCTCCATAATTTTCACCTAATACATTAATGACGTCTAAAACATTACTGATTACTTCTATAGGATATCCTTTTAATTGATTTTTTAAATAAACCTTTTTCATTATAAATTTCTCCCTTCTAAGAAAGTAAAAAACTTTTACTTGTATACATAAATACAAGTAAAAGTTTGTTTTTCTAAGTTAATAATATATATTTAATTTATCTTTTAATACAGTAATTAACCTAATTCTAATATTGTAATTTAAAAGTGTTTTTGAAGATTTCTACAAAAAATTTACGAACCTTCTTGTATTGTTCAATCAAATTATCTTCATTTTTAATCCCTTATATTCATGATATTTTTTTATCCATTATCATAGAAATAATATATAACACTAATACTGGTGCTACTAATAATGAAGTACATACTATACCAATACTTACTGAAATATTTGTAGCTATGATTCCTATAATCGGTCCACCTAAAATTTGACCTAAGGAATTCATTTGTCCATTTATAGAAAGCACAGTAGCTCTAGAATTATCATCTATATGCCCATTTAACCACGCACTGAATATAGGTTCATTTATAATTCTAAAGGTATTTGTTGCCAAATAAGCTATTAACATTAAACTAAAGTTTCTTGTAAGAGCAAATATCAACATAGACGATATATAAAGTATATTTATGCATAATAATAGTTTTCCATTTTTCCTATTATCCTCATTCTTAAGATTCTTTGCCATAAAATGCATTACTATGAAGCTCAATATCATTCCTAAAATTCCAAAAATTCCAAACCAAGTCACTGAACTAAGGTTTCCAAGTTTAGGAAGTGTAGTATCTTGTAAAAAATGCGCATTAGAAAGTCTATCATAACCTTCACTTGATAATCCATAAAATAAAGTTACTGCAAGTAAAATCATAATTATAGATTTACTTTTTACAAATTTAAGACCAGATTTAAATGTATATACCATCTTTTTGAATGTATTTAAATCCCCAGGAGCAGATGGTTTAAAATTATTTTCTGGCATATATAACCATAAAAATAATGCAAGAATTATAAAT
>UQQU01000095.1 GCA_900543325.1 uncultured Clostridium sp.
ATTTTTATTAAAAATTAGCCATAGGCTACTTTTTCATACGAAACTTTACACTATCTTATTTTTATAATTTTAGTTTATTATTTTATTACATTTTTTACAAGATAAACACTGTAAATTGCTCTATAAATTATAAATCCGACCTAAGCCGACTCTATAATTTATTTTATTATTATATAAATATTCTATCTATTTCCTAGGAAATTTCTATGATTCTGTATTCTTATTTATATCTCCTTCAAAATACTTATCAATTCCATTTGATATTCCTTCAACTATCAAATTTTGATGCTCATCGCTTTTTAATCTAGATTCTTCATCTGGATTTGATAAAAAACCACATTCTACTAATATTGAAGCACCTTCATATTTATCTCTTAAAATTAAATACGCCTCAGCTGCTGGTTTTGCTACTCTTTTATTATTATCCTTAACAGATTCTTTTATTGATTCTTGAACAACTGTAGCTAAATTATAACTATTTTCATTTGAAGCATACCATACTTGTGCTCCATAACATTTACTTTGAGGAAACATATTTTGATGAATTGAAACAAATATATCACAATCTGTTTCTTTTTTCATTTGAACTCTTCTATTTAAATCTTCTCTCTTCTTTTCTTTAATGGTATTGCCCTTTTGATAAAGCCCTTCATCCTCATCTCTTGTCATATAGACCTTATATCCTTTTTCTTCAAGATTATCTCTTAACTTTAATGAAATTTGTAAATTTATATCTTTCTCAATAGTTCCTGCTTTAGATTTTGCTCCACCATCAATTCCTCCATGACCAGGATCAATCAAAATAACCTTATCCGAATTATTAAAAGCAAATGCATTAACTGGCATCATATAAGTAATAATAAGTAGACATGTAATAATAGCAACAATTACTTTCTTCATGACATATCCTCCATTATTTTAATATCATTTTTATTATGTTTAACTTTTTAACTTATTATACTCTATATATTTCTTACCATTCATAAATAAAAAAGAAGCCAAAATGGCTTCTTTTTTATGCATTATTTTCAACAACTATTTCAGCTATATTTGTTGAGTGATCTCCTATTCTTTCTAAGTTACTTAATAAGTCTAAGAAGATTGCTCCTGCATAAGCATTACAAGTACCTTCATGTAAT
Source organism: uncultured Clostridium sp. (assembly GCA_900543325.1). Lineage (GTDB taxonomy): Bacteria > Bacillota > Clostridia > Clostridiales > Clostridiaceae > Clostridium. The sequence goes on from UQQU01000095.1 coordinate 1,140, forward strand.
CTCTTTATATGCAGATCTCTATATCTCTTATGTTGTTTATCTATTTCAGCTTCAATGTTAGTTATTTCATTAGCTTTATTTACATCTCTATCAGCATAACTATCAATTGATAGATCTAATGCTTTCAATGTAGTTTGATACATATTAGTTATTTCATTAATAGCATCTTCACTATATTGTAATTTTTTGTTTATTTTTTGAATAGTTAAATCTGCAAGATTTTCAGCATGATCTCCTATTCTTTCTATATCATTTACTATATGGAAAGTAGATGCAACTATATTTTTTTCTTTATCTGATAATTCACACTTAGAAAGTTTAACTAAATATGTAGTTATACATTCTTCAAGGTTATTAATTACCTCTTCATTTTGATAAACTTTTTCAGCTAAGTTTTCATCATTTTTCATAAATGCATTCATAGATAATTCTAAACTTAATTTAGCTTTGTTAGCCATTCTTATAGTTTCTTTTACCACTTGTCCAGCTGCAATTACTGGAGTTTCTAATAATCTATCATCAATATATTTAGGTCCTACCTTTTCATCATCTTCACCAGGTATTATTTTTTCTACAATTTTACATAATATCGGAATTAAAGGTACCATTATTAATGTATTAACTACATTAAATATTGTATGTGCATTAGCTATTTGTCTCTTTACATCCCCTGTGAAATATGAAACAAAATCACCTAAGAAGCCTGGTATTATTATTGGTAAGAATAATAATGTACCAACAACATTAAATATTAAGTGTAACATAGCTGCTCTATGTGCTGTTTTATTTGTTCCTACTGTTGCAAGCATTGCTGTTATACAAGTACCAATATTACATCCCATAATTATTGGTAGTGCTTGGTTAATGTTTAATGCACCTGCAGTAGCTAATGCTACTAATATTCCTGTAGTAGCTGATGAACTTTGTAATACTGCTGTAATTAAAGCCCCTGCTATTACTCCTAAGTACCAATGTTGTCCTACTGTTGTAAGTATCTCTTGGAACATAGGTAATGTTGTTAATGGCTTCATTGCGCCACTCATTGTTCCCATACCAACAAATAGTATACCGAAACCTAATATTATGTTACCTATTTCTTTTCTTTTCTTACCTTTTACGAACATTACCATCATAGCACCAACGAAAACGAAAACTGGTGCTATTTCATCTAATTTAAATGCAACTAATTGAGCTGTAATAGTTGTCCCTATATTAGCCCCCATAATAATTCCAGCTGCTTGCGCTAAATTCATTAATCCTGCATTAACAAATCCAACTACCATTACAGTTGTAGCACTACTACTTTGAATAACCATAGTAACTACTGCACCAACAATTACTGCTACTATAGGATTTTTAGTTACTTTTTCTAGTATCTTCTTTAATCCTTCTCCTGCAGCATTTTCTAGGCCATCACCCATTAGCTTCATTCCGTAGATAAATAGTCCTAATCCACCTAATAACTTAATTATTGTCATTAACGTATCCAAGATTTTTTCTCCTTCACTCTTGTATATTTTATATACTTTTATAAAACTTTTACATCGTTAAGTTTACAATAAAATTTAACATTTGTTAATAGATTTCAACAATTTTTAACATAGATTTAATATAAAATTTTACTCAAATATATTTTATGCTAGTTTGCACCATTTATCTGTTATTAATTTTTTATTTAATTAAATATACAAAAAAAGCTTTGGAATAAGTATTCCAAAGCTTTTGATAAGTCTTTGCTTGAAAGATCCAAACTATCTCTTAGAGAATTGTGGAGCTCTTCTTGCTTTCTTAAGACCGTATTTCTTTCTTTCTTTCATTCTTGGGTCTCTTGTTACGAAACCAGCTTTCTTTAATTCAGATTTTAAGTTTTCATCTGATTTAATTAAAGCTCTTGTTATTCCGTGTCTGATAGCTCCAGCTTGACCTGTGAATCCACCACCGTGAACGTTAACTAATACATCAAATTTATCCTTAGTTCCAGTTAAAACTAATGGTTGGTTAACTATCATTCTTAAAGTTTCTAAACCAAAGAAAGTTTCGATTTCTCTGTTATTGATAACAACTTTACCGTTTCCTGGTACAAGTCTAACTCTTGCAACTGATTTTTTTCTTCTTCCAGTACCCATGTATTGAACTTTTGCCATTTTTTATTCCTCCTCCCGAGCCTGTATTAGTACTTTAATTCAAGTACTTCTGGTTTTTGAGCTGCGTGTTCGTGCTCAGCACCTTGGTATACTTTTAACTTCTTAAGCATTTTTCTTCCTAATACTCCTGTTGGAAGCATTCTTCTAACAGCTTCTTCGAAAGCGAACTCAGGTTTCTTAGCTAATACTTCTCTGTATGGAGTCTCTTTTAATCCACCTGGATATAAGCTGTGCTTTCTCATCATTTTTTGATCTAACTTCTTACCAGTTAAAACAACTTTTTCAGCATTGATAACTATTACGAAATCTCCGCAGTCAACATTTGGTGTAAATGTTGGCTTATTCTTTCCTCTTAATATTGAAGCAACTTGGCTAGCAACTCTTCCTAGTGGCTTACCAGCAGCATCAACAACATACCATTTTCTTTCAACTTCTTGTGCTTTTGCAATGTATGATTTCATGTTTTTCCCTCCCTGAACTTACATTTATCGTTATACCTCACATGTATAACATTTATGTCAAGACCTCGGGGCTCGTGGCCTTTCGTACATAAATTATTCTAACAAACAAAATAAATTATAATACACGCTTACGGGCGTGTCAACAATTTTTATTAAAAATTTTTAATAATACACTTCTTTTAATAATAATCCATTAGGTGGAACACAATCACCTGCTAGTGTTCTATCTTTTTGGGCTATTATATGAGATATAGAACTTGACGGAATCTTTCCTCTTCCAACATTTATTAAGGTCCCAACTATTATTCTAACCATATTGTATAAAAAACCATCACCACTTACAGAAATTTTTATAATTTTTTCTGCTTTTTCTACTTTTACATCAAAAATAGTTCTTATAGTACCTTTTACTGAACTTCCTTGTGTCTTAAATGCAGCAAAATCATGAGTTCCAATAAATTGTTTTGCTCCTTCTTTCATGGCTTCAATATTCAAATCATATTTATAATGATATACTTGATTTCTCATCAACGCTGAAGGTACCTGATCATTTAATATGTAGTACTCATAGGTTTTACCCTTAGCACAATATCTTGCATGGAAATCATCTTCTACCTTTTCTGATTTAATGACAACTATATCATTAGGTAGTTTAACATTTAGTGCCTCTCTAAATCTTTCAGGAGGCACATTACTATTTGTTTTAAAGTTAGCAACAAACCCTTTAGCATGAACTCCTGCATCTGTTCTAGAGCTTCCTGTTACCTCACAAGGTTCCTTAGTAACAAGAAAGAGAGCCTCTTCTATCTCTCCTTGTATTGTTTTCATCCCTTTTTGCTTTTGCCAACCATAATAATTAGTTCCATCATACTCTAACGTTAATTTTATATTATTCAACTTATCACCTTTTTTATTCAAACTACTAAATTGCAAATCTAACAATAATAGTACTTGCAAATAATAATGCGAAAACTCCAAATGCAATAAAATCCTTAGAAGTGAACTTTAAAACTTTCATTCTAGTTCTACCAGCTCCCCCTCTATAACATCTTGCTTCCATAGCCATAGCAAGTTCATCAGCTCTTCTAAATGAACTGATAAACAATGGTACTAGTAAAGGTATCAGACTTTTTGCTTTCTTTACTAATCCACCAGTTTCAAAATCAGCCCCCCTAGCTTTTTGCGCTTTCATTATCTTATCAGTCTCATCTATAAGAGTAGGTATAAATCTTAAAGCTATTGTCATCATCATCGCTAGCTCATGTGCAATTTCTTTTCCAATTGGGCTTAACAACCTCTCTATTCCATCTGTTAATTCTATAGGAGATGTTGTTAATGTTAAAACTGAAGTTCCCATTATAAGAAGTATTAATCTTATTGCCATAAAAAAAGCAGTTCTTATTCCAGATTCATAGATTTTTATAAATCCAAGATGAAAAATTAACCTTCCATCTCTAAGCATAAAAATATTTAATATAGCTGTTAATGCTATCAATAAGAATACAGGCTTTAACCCTTTATAAAGATATCTTGGAGATATCTTTGCAATATAAACCACCAAAGCTAAAAATGCTACAACAAATATATATCCTACAAATTTATCAACAATAAATAAACTTATTATAAATAAAAATGAAATTAATATCTTTGTTCTGGGGTCTAGTTTATGTATAAAAGATTCACCTGGTATATATTGACCTATAGTTATATCTTTAATCATATTAAACTTCTCTCTTTCATATATTTTTTAACTAAACAAATTATATAAATGTTAAAATACTATCTTCAAAACAACCTTATTAATTGTTAAATTATTTTTTTAATAACACCTTTAAAAGTTCTTTGCTACCTTGCTCTACAGTAAATACTTCATCAGAAACATTAAATCCTTTTTCTCTTAAAGCTCTCATTAAATAAGTTACTTGTGGTACTGCTAACCCTATATTTTCTAATGTCTCAACCTCTTTAAATATCTCTGCTGGTTTACCCATTAAAGCTATTTTTCCTTTATTCATAACAACTATTCTTTCAGCTAGCTTTCCAACATCCTCCATGCTATGACTAACTAATACAATTGTCATTTTATATTTTTCATGAAGAGTTTTTATTTGATCTAAAATATCATCTCTTCCCTTAGGATCTAATCCAGCTGTAGGTTCATCTAATATTAAAACTTTTGGTTCCATGGCAATAACACCAGCTATAGCAACCCTTCTCTTTTGCCCTCCACTTAAATCAAATGGTGAGACATCTTTATAACTTTCATAATCTAATCCAACCATTTCCATAGATTTTTTTACTCTATCAGAAACTTCTTCTTCACTTAACCCTAAATTATTAGGTCCAAATGCTATATCTTTTTCAATTGTTTCTTCAAATAATTGATATTCTGGATACTGAAATACTAAACCTATTTTCTTTCTTATATCTGTAAGCTTAGTTTCTTTATTTGTAATATCAATATTATCAACTAAAATCCTTCCTGAACTAGGTTCTAATAAACCATTTAAGTGTTGTATTAAAGTTGATTTTCCTGATCCAGTATGCCCTATTAAAGCTAAAAACTCTCCATCTTCTATAACTAAGTTCACATCATCTAATGCTTTTTTTTCAAAGGGTGTTTTAGGCATATATACATGTGTTAAATTCTCTATCTTAATTGACATAATGCACTCACCATCTCATTCACATTTAAAATTTTAGTATCTATATCTATACCAGCTTTTCTAAGCTCATAACATATTTCTGTTACTTGTGGAACATCTAAACCTATACTCTTCATAGTTTCAACATGTGAAAAAACATCACGTGGAATACCTTCAATGATAACTTTTCCTTTATCCATTACTACAACTCTATCTGCTTCTGCCGCTTCATCCATATAATGTGTTATTAGTATCACAGTTATTCCATGTTTCTTATTTAATTCTTTAATATTATTAATTACTTCTTTTCTTCCTGATGGATCAAGCATCGCTGTTGGTTCATCAAAAATTATACATTTAGGTTGCATAGCCAATATTCCAGCAATAGCAATTCTTTGTTTTTGCCCTCCTGATAATAAATGAGGTGCATGTCTTTTATATTCACTCATTCCAACCTTATCTAGTGCATCATCAACTCTTTGTCTAATTTCTTGTGGTGGAATACCTAAATTTTCTGGTCCGAATGCTACATCTTCTTCTACTATTGTAGCTACTAATTGGTTATCTGGATTCTGAAACACCATTCCAGCAGTGGATCTTATATCCCATATGTTATTTTCATCTCCTGTATCTAGTCCATTAACGATAACAGTTCCCTCTGTAGGTGTTAATAATGCATTCATATGCTTTGCTACTGTTGATTTTCCTGATCCATTGTGTCCTAATATTACTAAAAACTCACCTTTACTAACCTCTAGATTTAATCCATCAATGGCTAATTTTTCTATTCCTTCTTCGCCTGTAGAATATTTAAATACTAAGTTTTTACACTCTATCATTTTTTCCATCTATATCCCTCCTTTAGTAGCATATTAAATTATATAACTAAGTTCTATAAATTTCATATAAATTTCCATAACTTAATTATATATAAGCATAGATTAATTACAAGTATTTTACTTAAGTTATTATTTTTATGTTTTTATATACAAAAATGGGGATTAAGTTAAACTTAATCCCCAGAGTGAAATTATACTAATTCAAGTATAACAACTTCAGCTCCGTCTCCTCTTCTAGGACCTTTTTTGATCATTCTAGTGTATCCGCCGTTTCTTTCAGCGTACTTTGGAGCGATTTCATCAAATAATGTCTTAACTACTTCTTCTTCTAAAACGTAAGCTAAAACTTGTCTTCTAGCGTGAAGATCTCCTCTTTTTGCAAGAGTAATCATCTTTTCAGCTATAGATCTAGCTTCTTTAGCTCTAGTTTCAGTAGTTTCAATTCTACCATGCTTTAAGAAGCTAGTAACAAGACTTCTTAACATAGCTCTTCTTTGGTCTGTAGAAAGACCTAACTTACGATAACCTGCCATGGATTTACCTCCCTACTCGTCGCTTAGTTTTAAGGCTAAACCTAATTCCTTAAGCTTTCTTTCAACTTCTTCTAAGGATTTCTTTCCTAGATTTCTTACCTTCATCATATCATCCATTGATTTACCAGCAAGTTCTTGAACTGTATTGATTCCAGCTCTCTTTAAGCAGTTATAAGATCTAACTGAAAGGTCTAGTTCTTCAACAGTCATTTCTAGGACTTTTTCCTTTTTATCTTCTTCTTTTTCAATCATGATTTCAACATCATTAGTCGCAACGCCTAATGACATGAATAATTTGAAGTGCTCTATTAAAATCTTAGCAGATAAGCTTATAGCTTCATCTATTTTAATAGTTCCATTAGTCCAAATTTCAAGTGTTAATTTGTCATAATCAGTGATTTGACCAACTCTTGTATTGTCAACAGTAAAGTTAACTCTCTTAACTGGAGTGTATATAGAATCAATAGCTATTGCTGAAAGTGGTAATGAATCACTCTTGTTTTTATTTTGAGTAACATATCCTCTTCCTCTATTAACTGTTAATTCCATGTACAGTCTTCCATTTTCATCAAGAGTTGCTATGTGTAAATCTTTGTTTATAACTTCAACATTTCCATCAGTCTTAATGTCTGCACCTGTAACAACTCCAGGCCCTTTAGCATCTATATAAATAGTTTGTGGACCTTCGCCTTCCATTGTAAGCGCTAAAGATTTAATGTTAAGAATTAATTCAGTAACATCTTCCTTAACACCTTGTACAGTTGAGAATTCATGAAGCACTCCATCAATTTTAATTGATGTAGTAGCTACACCTGGAAGTGATGATAAAAGAATTCTTCTCATCGCATTTCCAAGTGTAATACCATATCCTCTTTCTAATGGCTCAACTACATATTTACCATATGTACCGTCTTCATTTGATTCTATACACTCAATTATTGGCTTTTCTATTTCTAACATGTACAAACCCTCCTTGTATATAAAATGGCAACCTTATTACGAGGGCAACTGATTCCATTTAATAATCTAGTATAATATCTTAATATTAAAAATATTAATTTATTATTTGCTGTATAATTCGACAATTAGAGTTTCGTTAACTGGTACGTCAATGTCTTCTCTAGCTGGTACAGCAACTACTTTACCTTCATAGTTTTCAACGTTAGCTTCTAACCATTTTGGTAATGTCTTTGGATTTTCTACGAAAGTCTTGAACTTTTCAGTTCCTCTGCTCTTTTCGCAAACAGATATTACATCATTAACTGATACTTTGTATGATGGAATATCAACTTTCTTACCATTTACTAAGAAATGTCCGTGAGTAACTAATTGTCTAGCTTCGTTTCTTGAAGCACCGTATCCTAATCTGTACGCAACGTTATCTAATCTCATTTCTAGTAACATTAATAAGTTTTCCCCAGTGATTCCCTTCATGTGGTCAGCCTTTTCATAGTAAGTTCTGAATTGACCTTCTAAAACACCGTATATTCTTCTAGCTTTTTGCTTTTCTCTTAATTGTACTCCGTAGTTAGATAACTTTTTCTTAGCTGCTCCGTGTTGTCCTGGTGCATAGCTTCTTCTTACGAAAGCACATTTATCTGTATAACATCTATCTCCCTTAAGGAATAGCTTTTGACCTTCTCTTCTACATAATCTACATGTAGCTCCAGTATATCTTGCCATTCGTTACACCTCCTGTTGAATTTAAATATAATTAGACTCTTCTTCTCTTCGGTGGTCTACATCCGTTGTGTGGAATTGGAGTAACGTCTTTAATTAGAGTTACTTCTAAACCTGCAGCTTGTAATGATCTTATAGCTGCTTCTCTACCAGCACCTGGTCCTTTAACGTATACTTCTATACTCTTTAAACCGTGTTCCATAGCTGCTTTAGCTGCAGTTTCTGCTGCCATTTGAGATGCAAATGGTGTGCTCTTTCTTGAACCTCTGAAACCTAAAGCTCCAGCACTTGACCATGATAAAGCATTTCCAGCCGCATCAGTTAAAGTAACTATTGAGTTATTGAAAGTTGATTGGATGTGTGCAGCACCATGCTCAACATTCTTTCTTTCTTTTCTTCTTCTAGTAGTCTTTTTGACTTTTTGAGCCATCGAAATCCCTCCTCACTACTTCTTCTTATTTGCGATAGTCTTCTTAGGACCTTTTCTAGTTCTAGCGTTAGTCTTAGTTTTTTGTCCTCTAACTGGAAGACCTTTTCTATGTCTTATTCCTCTGTAACAACCTATTTCAACTAATCTCTTAATGTTTAAAGCAACATCTCTTCTTAAGTCACCTTCAACCATTAAGTTCTTATTTACATAGTTTCTGATTTCATTTACTTCTTCCTCAGTAAGATCCTTAATTCTAGTATCTGGGTTAATTCCAGTAGTAGCTAATATCTTTTGAGAAGTAGATAAACCAACTCCGTATATATATGTTAGACCTATTTCAACTCTTTTTTCCTTTGGTAGGTCAACTCCTGCTATTCTTGCCATTGAACTTACACCTCCTGTTTATTGAAATGCAATTTTTTATTTTTGCTTTTGGTAAATTTATATTAAAATCTTAGGTCAATAGTAAAAAACTATCGTCAGCCGTACCTAAAATTAATAAGCTGATTTAAACGCCTATATAATAATATTGAACTTTCAAAAAAAAGTCAACATATTAATATTTGTAAATTATTCTGCCTAATATGAAATTATATTAGCCTTGTTTTTGCTTGTGCTTAGGATTTTCACAGATTACCATTACTCTTCCTTTTCTTCTTATAATCTTGCACTTTTCGCAAATAGGCTTAACTGATGGTCT
>UQQU01000096.1 GCA_900543325.1 uncultured Clostridium sp.
ACCCTTCTGCTCCAAACATTTGTCTAAATGCAAGACGTCCTATACGTCCAAAACCGTTTATTGCAACTCTTACCATTACAATTACCTCCTAAAAATAGATATTATATATTTAAAATTAAATTTTAAATCAAATTAATTAATGCAAAGCTTTGCTTTACTTATAACTTTTAATTAACTCCGCAATCTTTCTTCCTGCAGATTCATCAGTAACTAAAACAGCATTAGAATTATTCATTTCTGTTGCAATTATAGCCTCTACTTTATTTTCCCCTGCAGCTACAGCAATATGTGTATTAATTTTTTTTGCATCGTTAATATTAATTCCGACTGGAGTATTTTCTGAAACTACTTGAGATGCTTTATTAAAATAACACCCAAATGCTTCTCCTACCGCTCCTAGTTTTTCAAGATTACTTATATATTCTTCTGATAATCCACGCTTTTTAGCCATGTGAATTGCATTTCCTATTCCATAAATTAAGATATCAGCATTATGAATATTTTCTATAACTTCTTTTATTTGCTTTTCTTTAAGAAGTCCTTCCAATACTTCCATACTAACATTTTCCGGAATATGCAGAAGCTTATAGGTACCATTAACTTTATTAGCTAATGCTGCTGCTAAATAATTAGCTTGACTTTCAACTTTTCTTCCCATTCCGCCTCTAGCTGGAATAACAAGAACATCGGAAAAATTACTTACTTTCGGAAATGCTTCAACAACTTCTTTTATTGTGCTTCCTCCAGTAATGGCGATTATATCATTATCTTTAATTATATTTTTCATATAATTAGCTGCTGCTTTTCCTAATTCCTTAAGTGTTGCTGGATTTTCTTCAACATTACCTGGAACTATAACAACATCTTTTAATCCTAAGAATGATTTAATACTTTCCTCAATATCATTTAACCCCTTTATTTGATGTATAAACTCTTTTAAACCTTCTAAGACATGTTGTCCATCTTTAGTAACTGTCATACCTGGAGTATTAATTTCTATTAAGTTTTGTGATTTTAATAAATCAATCTCATTTCTAACTACTCTTTCGCCAAGATTAAGTTCACTTGCGAGCATTCTTCTTCCAATAGGTTGGTTATAAAAAATTGTCCTTAAAACATTATATCGTTTTTCTAGGACTTCCACCAGCTCAGGAACTATCTTTCTTTGCAAATCTAATATTTCCTGCACTACAGACCCTCCCTTGGACTAAAAACGTCCCAGCAATGACTTTTATGTCCCACATCTATTATTATAAAACAGATATCTAAATTTTGAAAGTCTTTCTAGTAATTTTTTTAATATTTTTTTGTTTTTCTATTTTTTTCATTATATATATAATAAAATTAGGCTATTTTTTCATATTTAAGTATTATGCTACCCTTTATATTCCATATTAAAAATATCTTTTTAAATTTTTCTCTAATATTTTATACTATTTTCTCATATCTATTCAAAAAGCAATTCCATTTTTTATTCCATTAGGGGCTATTTTATGATTTAAAGTAAAAAAATAGCAAGTAACACTATTAAAAATGCTACTTGCTATTTAAAACTTTATTTTTCAACGAAGAAAATTCCACATGCTCTAGTTCCTGAATGTATTCCTACTGTACATCCAACCTTAGCATCTATATAATTTATATTATTCTCTTCAAAATATTTTTTTAATCCTGAATAAATTTCTTCATTTAAAATTTCTAATAATACTATTGGGGAATTAGTATCTACATTTCCATTTTCAAAGTCAGAAATAACCTTCTTTAATGCTTTTTTACTTCCTCTTACCTTATCTTTTACTGCCATTTGGCCATCTTTAACTTCTAAAATAAGTCTTAATCCTAGAACACTTCCTATAGCACCAGCTGTCTTAGAAAGTCTTCCTCCTCTCACTAGATTTTCTAATGATTCAAAGCTTAATGAACTTTTAACTTTAGGAATTATATTTTTAATTTTCTCTTCAATTTCAAATATATTATCTCCATTATCTCTAAATTCACAAGCCTTTAATACTAAAACACCTAATCCTGAGGTTACATTTCTAGAATCAATAACTACTATATCATCGCTATCTAGCATATTTTTAGCTATACATGCTGATTGATATGTTCCACTCATTTCTGATGATAATACTAAAGTTACAATTTTATATCCTTCATCTAGATATTTCTTAAATACTTCTTCAAATCTATTTGGTGTTACTTGAGCTGTAGTTGGAAGAACATTTTCTCTTTCTATTCTATCTAACATTTCTTTAGTATTTATCTCTACTCCATCTAAATAACTTTCTTCTCCAAAGTTAATTAATAGCGGTAAAACTTCAATATCTTTTTCTTTTACAATATCTGATGGTAAGTCTAAAGTACTATCAGTAATAATCTTAATTTTTTCCATACAAGTACCCCCTATTCTCTATTTCATATTTGGAAAGTTTATTTGTTTTAATGCCTCATATGCTATAATAGCTACTGTATTTGATAAATTTAAACTTCTTGTACTTGTTTGTACCATTGGCACTCTTATCCCTCTATGTGCATTATGTACATCATCTGGAACTCCTGATGATTCTCTTCCAAACATTATGAAATCTCCCTCTTGGAATTTTTCATCTGAGTATATATTTCCACCATGTGTTGTAGATAAAAATATTCTTCTGTCTCCGTATTTAGCCATAAAATCTTCATAAGATTCATGAACTTCTAATTTTAAGTCCTTCCAATAATCTAAACCTGATCTTCTAACGGCTTTATCATCAATACTAAATCCTAAAGGCTTTATTAAATGAAGAGTTGAGTCAGTTAAAACGCAAGTCCTTGCTATATTTCCAGTATTTTGTGGTATCTCTGGTTGATATAAAACTATATTTAAATTCAATGAATTCACCCTCCAAAATAAAAAGCAATATGTTATAACATCTTACTTTACACTATTTATATACCTTCAATGATACTATATAGTTTTTTAATAGTCAAAGTATTTTACATTTTATTAAATTTTTTTAATTTTATACTATATTTTATAATCTAGCATCTTAAATCACCTCTTCTTTTAGTGAACATTTTTACTATTTAAAATTATAAATAAAAAATAATCACAATATATAAAATCATAATAATACGAATTATATATTGTGATTATTAGAATATTTATTTTTTCTTTAAGCTGCTGGAGCTTCTTCTGTTACATTCTCTTCTGGGGTTGTTTCATTTTCAGAAGGAACCGCAGGTGTTTCTATCTTCTTCGTTCCAACACTAACAACTTCATTTCTAGTGGAATATACATCAGTTGATATAAGTTCCTTATTTACTTGAACACCATTTTCATAAGTAATTAAATATCCACTTGCTTTATATCCATTAGCACCTGATGATGTTACAACTCTTGTTCCTTCAGGTAAAGTAGGATCTTGTACCTCTTCTGTACCATAAGTATAAGTTTCTAATATTTCATTAACAAGTTCATAAGTCTTTCCACCCATAGCTTCTTTATTTCCCCAAATATTAAACACCACCTGATTGCCAGATAAATATCCTTGAATATATATTGGGAAATCATATGTATTTACAAACTTATAATCTATGTATCCAGCCGCAACTGTCGCATCTAATCCTGGTTTTGCATAACTAACAGTCATTGAGTGATTACGTCTTTCAGTAGATCTTATGTTAGCTTGTATAACAGCTCTATAAAGAGTACTTGAAACTTGACATACTCCTCCACCATATCCTGGTACTATTTTAGAACCAACATATGTATTTGCTTCTTTATATCCTCTTTCTGGAGTTGTTGGACCTATTGTATTATTATAGCTGAATTCATCTCCTGGCATTAATAGCGTACCATTAATATATCCACTTGCAATTCTTAGATTTTCAACTCTTCCTGTATCAGCAGTACCAAAAGTACTTGAATAAGATGACATTACTCCAGTAATTTTATTTAAATCCGCTGAAGTTATTCTTGGTGAATAATTTTGTAAATCTACAGTTACAGTTTCAACCTTTTCTGGGTCTGGATCTATACATTCTTTTATTTTATTACATAAATCCTCTATATCTAGTTGTTTTCCTATAACCTCTGGAGTTATAGAAATATTGCTACCATTAACTGATATTTTTGCATCTACAGCATCAACCTTAACTTGTTCATTTACGCTATTAGCAAATTCTTTAACCTTTTCCTCATCATAACTTAATACAGTATCAACCTTATAATTAATACCATTCTCTATGATTTTTTTCTTTTCAAACATTTTCTTATCTTTTCCATAACTCAATGCTTCCTTTACTGTTTCATCAGCACTTACTGATGGGCTAATATCGGAATACTTAAGTTGAAAAGTTTTATCACCAACAGTTACAGTGATAACTTTATCTCCAATTAAAGAAATTAACTGATCATTTATTATGTTTACTGCTTCTTCTTTAGTTTTGCCACCTAAATCTATACCATAAGCTTGTACCCCAGGATATATTTTATCTGCCCATGAATCAACTTCACTTTTTACATTCATGAAATATCCAAAAGTTATCCCTGCAATTAATACTATAATAGTTGATATTATAATTATTAATTTTTTAGTTTTAGACATAGTTTTTTTAATTTTACTATCATTTGCTTGTTCGTTACTCACAGCTATACTCCTCCCCAAAATTTTATATATAATTGCTATAATTGCATTATGTTCTAATTATATTCTATTATTCAATTTAATACAATTAATAAAATTATTACAATTTTATCAAATTAAAACTAATAGCTTTAAGAATAGCTTTATCTATTAATCTCTACTTAGTTCTATCTTTATTATAAAAGCTATTCTAAAGCCACTATCTTATTTTATACAGTAACACTACTTCTATTCTTAGATGTTTCACCATCTCTATCAAAAGCTTCTATACTTATTCTTATAGGACCATTAACAGCAAACGGTAATTGGTTTATATTTATTGAAAAATTAGTATCGTCAGCATCTACTGTTCCTATCCAGTAATTATTAGCAAAAATATTATATCCTAATAAATCTGTGTCGGTATTTTTCTTCCAACTAATATTTAAAACATTTCCTTTTCTATTAACAGTAAGTCCTGTTACATTTCTAGGCTGAGTTAATAAGTCTATGCTATCAGGCCCCCAATTTGCATCAACTGGATTTCCAACACCTGCAACATTTGCACTTTCACTATATTGCCATATTCTCCACCTAGTCCATCCACCTACATCTGGTGGAACAGGTTCATTTCCTGCAATTGCAGTATAATGGGCAATCCATAAAATCATATTTTTTAAAGGATATCCTCTACCTTGTATAAAAAAGTTATCATACATTTCAACAAAAAATACACCAGTATAAAGCATTAATCTTCTTCTTGTTTTTTTCTCAAATCTCTTTCTAAACCTATCTATCCAATTAATTAAGGTAGATGTAGAAATTGACTTATCTGTAGGAGTTTCAACATCTAGAACCGGAAATAAATCTCCATAATCTTTTTCTCCAAACCCTTCTTGAAGTATATTAATAAAATCATCACATTGTGAATCTGCTGTAGTTAAGTCTGAACTAGGAACGCCAAAATGATATGCTCCAACAGGTATTCTAAAATTTCTTGCTTGTCTAGCAAACTGCAAAAATTTTTTATCTACTCTAAATCTTCCTGTTGCTGAGCCTGATGATCTTAGGTATAAAAAGTCTATAGTAGTTGCAAGAACTGTAAAGTCTACATTTTGTGTATACTCATTAATATCTATACCAAAAAGACTTTTGTCACTTCTATTTTGCATAAAGCCCTCCAATAAAAAATTCTCCTTACTACATATAATATTTAAAACTGTAGTTATGGTTACATTAAAAAAATATTACCAATCATTATTTTAAATTAAGGGTCCTAATTTCTTAATAATAAATACCTTTATAAGTATTAGACGATTTATTCACTTAAAAAGTTTCATTAAAAACAAAATAATTTCAAAATAAAAAACCCAACTTCCGCTGAGTTTTTTATTTTTTGTATTAAATGCTTCTTTTAACCTTTAAAGATGTTTCTATTATTTTATCTAAAAGTCCAGCATAACTAATTTCTATAGCAGCTGCACTCTTAGGGAAAAGACTTGCCGGTGTCATTCCTGGTAATGTATTTACCTCTAATATATATGGAACTCCATTTTTATCAATAATCATATCAACTCTAGCATACACTTGACACTTTAAAGCCTTATAAGTTTCTAGCGCCATTTTTTCAACTTCCTTATGAAGTTCTTCTTCTAATTCAATAACTATTTCATCTGCTCCATCAGCTGCATATTTTTGAGTATAATCAAAGAAATCAGATTTTGGCTTAATAGCTATAACTGGCCACATTTTACCATCAAATACTGGGCAAGTTATTTCATCACCTTCAACAAATTCCTCAATCATTACTTCTGTATCCCATTTTAATCCTTCTTCAACCGCCGCTTGAATATCCTCTTTATTCTTTATCTTAAATGTAGCAACACTTGAACCTCCATTTGTTGGTTTAACGAAAACAGGATATCCCATTTCCTCGATTTTATCATAATCTATTTCTTCTACAGATGAAACATTAATCCATCTTGCTGTTCTAATATCGTTTGCTTTTAATATTCTTTTTGTAAAATCCTTATCCATACATACTCCTGAACTTATAGGGCCACATCCAGAATAGGGTATATCTAGAGTTTGAAGTACTGATTGAACAGTTCCATCCTCACCAAATTTTCCATGAAGAGCTAATAAAGCAAAATCTATATCTTTAACCTTATTTACTATATCTTCTTTATTATCAATAACTACTGGTATTACTTCATATTTATTTTTATCTATTTTTTCAACTATTGAATTACCACTCTTAAGTGAAATTTCTCTTTCTGAAGAAATTCCCCCCATTATTACTCCAACTTTCATATACATCCTCCTAAAACTCTAGTAATTATGTAGATATTACTATATATTTTTATATCAATTATATCATAAATGAATCTCCAAATCTTCGATTTGGTCAGATGAATTTACAACTCCGTCTGTTTAGTTAGGAGTTGTTTCATAAATTATAAACATAACTTCAAATATTTATATTCTAATTTAAAACTTTTATTTTGCTTTAGCTTTTTGCTCCTTAAAATATTTACATCTATTAGTAAGTGGGCATTCATTACATTTAGGATTTCTTGCTATACAACATCTTCTACCATGAAATATTAATAAATGGTGTGTCAAGCTCCATTCTTTTTTAGGTAATTCTGCTTGAAGTTGTTTCTCAACCTCTAAAACATTATCTGAATCTGCTAATCCAAGTCTATTAGAAACTCTAAAAACATGTGTATCAACTGCAATAGATGGAACTCCAAAGGCATTTGATAATACTACATTTGCAGTTTTTCTTCCTGCACCTGCTAAACTTGTTATCTCTTCCATGGTTTTCGGAACTTCTCCATTAAATTTTCCTTTAAGTTGATTACACATAATTAATATATTTTTAGCCTTACTTCTATATAGCCCTATTTGTTTTATTCTTGCTTCAAGCTCATCTATAGATAATGTTAGAAATGCATCAACATCTGGATAATCTCTAAACAAACTTTCAGTTACTTCATTAACTTTCTTATCTGTAGTTTGTGCAGATAAAATTGTTGCAACTAATAACTGAAAAGGAGTTTCATGATTTAATTCACATTTAGCATCTGGATATAATCTTTTTAACTCCTCTAATATGATTTTAGTCCTTTGTTTCATTTAACTTTCCTCCTAAAAAAATTTTAACATCATCACTCTACTAATATCCTAATCCCCTAATATTTAAACTTATTAATTAGCCATAAATTCTTAATTTCTTAACCCCTAACTATTTATAAACCCCTCTATATTCATCTGGTAATCCATTAGCTATTGATTTCATTATGTAAGTTAGGCATCTATCATCATATTCATGTTTAGATTCATCTTTATCCTTTTTAGGAAGTTCTATATACTCTCCTATTCTTACATTTACCTCAGCCTCATTCCATTGTTCACCTGCCATATCACCATTTTTATTAATTGGTAATAATTTTTCAGTTCCATATAATGAAATAGGTACTATCTTTGCTTTACTCATTCTAGCGACTAATAATACACCTTTTTTCCCTTCTATCATACTTCCAGTTCTACTTCTTGTCCCTTCAGGAAAAAGAACAAGATTCTCTCCATCTTTTAATACCTTTATCATAGACATAATAGCTTCTTTATCAGCACTATTAGGCTTAATAGATATATTCTTCACTACTTTAGTTCCTAAATTAGTAACTGGATCATTTGAAAGTTTAACTCCAGCAACAAAAGTAGGGTCATATTCATCCTTTAATATTTTTTCTATAATAAATCCATCTGAATTGCTTAAATGGTTACTAATAAATATTTTAGGTCCATCTGCTTTTTTTATATTTTCATATCCACTTACATTAATTTTTGCATATTTTTTTAAATACCCATTTATCTTATTTCTTGCTATTTTTACAACTAATTTTTCTGGCAAAAGCTCTATAAGCCTTGCAGTATTCTTAGACATCATATTTAATTTCCCCCCTTAAATTAACTATGTATATAAACATTATATTTTATATATTTCCTTAAAACAATTGACTTATTTTAATCTTTCTATATATTCATTTATATAAGGTGAGTCTCCTTTATATCTTTCTATATTTTCACCTTCATTATGTAATTTTATTATAGCATTTCTCTTAATAACATTTTTCCCTCTCCATCCACAAGACGTCTTTGAAATATTCTCCTTAAAAAATTTATTATTCATATCAGCATAAATATGACTTTTTAAATTACACATAAATTCCAAAGGTTTAAACTCTTCAATTTTTGAAAAATGTATATCATTATTGTATGGGCATATATTTTGACACATATCACAACCAAATATCTTACCTTTTAAAAGCTTTATATCAATATCTGTTAATTCCTTTTTTTGTGTAATATACGAGGAACATATATTGGGATTAATCTTATTTATATTTATAGATTTTGTGGGGCATTCTTTATAACATATATTACATTCTCCACATTCTTTATATTCTTTTATATCTTCAAAACTTCGTACTTCATCACTATTTAATTCTAAATCAGTAATTATTTCTCCTAAGAATACATAAGAGCCATATTTTTTCGTTATAATCATATTATTTCTACCTATAAATCCAATATTAGCTAAATAAGCAATATATCTTTCAGGCAATGTATTACTATCTACAAAAGAAATAGCTTCACCACCTCTAGATTTAATAAAATCACAAATTTTATCTAAATATTTTTTTACAACCCTATGATAGTCTAAGCCTTTAGTATATTTAGAGAATCCATTTTCTAAATTATTTTCAACCCAAAGATAGGGAAAAGCTATTGAAATAATAGTTTTTCCCCTTTCCATATACCACATTGGGTTTATTCTCTTCTCTATATCAGCTTCTTCAAATTCATTTTCTAAACCCATTTCTTTTCTATAATTATAAAACTCTTTTAATTCATCAAATCTTCTACATTTTATAAATCCAATAGTATCTAAATTTAACGAATTACAATATTCTTTTAGCTCTTCCTTAATCATAAATTAAATCACCATATCATTATAAATTTCTTTGCTATTACCCCTATAATCTTCTATCTCTATTATTGCTGACATTTCTTCCTTGCCCCTAATTATATTTTTAGCTGGGATTCCAACTGCTGTAGCTCCTTCAGGAACATCTTTCAACACTACAGAATTGGCACCAACTTTAGAATTACTTCCAATATATATAGGTCCAAGCACCTTAGCTCCAGCTCCTATTATAACATTATCACCTAAAGTAGGATGCCTCTTTCCTTTATCTTTCCCTGTTCCACCTAATGTTACTCCATGATATAAAAGCACATTATCTCCAATTTCTGCTGTTTCCCCAATTACTACACCCATTCCATGATCTATAACCAATCCTTTTCCAATCTTAGCTCCTGGATGTATCTCTATACCTGTAAAAAATCTAGATATTTGTGATACAAGCCTAGCTAAAAAGAATAGCTTTTTAGTGTAAAGAAAATGAGCTATTCTATACGCAATCATCGCATGAATCGTAGGATAAAGTAAAAACACTTCAATCTTACTTCTAGCAGCAGGGTCATTCTCCATAACTCTATTTAAATCATATCTTAAATTCCTAAACATAAACCTACCTCCTTTAACTAAATTGTTCGTTAAGGCTTGAATGCCGTGATGACGAAAATTAATTATATACCCTCCAGAATTTGTGTAATTTTCGTTAAGAATTTATATCTTTCTTTCCATAAAAACTGCTAAAGCTTCGAAAGT
>UQQU01000097.1 GCA_900543325.1 uncultured Clostridium sp.
TCATCAAAATATTTTACATCTAAACGAATACCCCCACTTTCTTCTGAAGTTAAATTTTCTTTTATTAAAACCATAGATTCTTTTCCAACTTCTAAATTTGCATTATATTTATAAACATCATTTATTGTAATTTCAACTTTAGAAACTTTTTTACCGTTAGATATTATAATGTAACCATACTTAGCATTAGTTATATCGTTATAATTTTGATAAATTATTCTGTAATTTGATATACCTAAGCCATTTGTATCTATGTCCAACTTATTAGCTTGGTTTAATATATAGTTTCCTTCACTATCCTTTTCATAAACAAAAACACCTTGTGTACTATTAGTTGAAAATCCAACTATTTTTGTATCCGCAACATAAATTTCATCTATAACATAAGGACTATATTCATCAACTATATTTTCTAATTCTTCTTTATTAATATCTTTTAACTCTTCAGTATTTTTATTTAAATAAACTTTAGATTCTACACATCCCATAGAAAATAAATTTAGCAAAATAACTAAAATTAATAATATAATTTTTTTCATCGGTTTCCTCCTTTTTATTACTAAGAAGATGCTTAAATTAAATTTTATTATCTATAATTAAATTATACACTTAAATTGGTAATAAAATCTATATTTTATGCTAATTCATATAAAAAAAGTACCTAAATAAAAAACAAATTATATAATTAATTAAACTTTTATATGCTATAATAAGTAATAATTAATTTCTTAAATTTGAAAGGATACAAAAGATGGAAAAATATATTTCTAATATAAAAACACCTAAGATAAGTATTGCACCAATGGTAGATAAATCACATAGACATTTTAGATATTTCTGTAGAATAATGAATAAAGAAGCTCTTATTTATTCAGAAATGATAACAGCACAAGCAATAATTAATGGAGATTTAGATAAAATTCTTTATTTTAGAGAAGATGAAGGAGATGTTGCTCTTCAAATAGCAGCATCAAATCCAGAAGATGCTTATAAAGCAGTTAAACTTGCTGAAAAATATAATTATTCAGAAATAAACTTAAATTGTGGATGTCCTTCTGATAGAGTATCAGGAAATCTTATGGGAGCAGCTTTAATGTCAGATAAGAATCTTGTGTATGAAATACTTGCAGCAATGAAAGAAGCAACAAACAAGCCAATAACAATAAAGCATAGAATTGGAATTGATGGTACTGGAGTAATTGATAATAAAAACAATAAGATTATAATGAGTGGTTATGAAGATTTGCTAGATTTTTTAGATACAGTATCTAAAGCACAACCTGATAGATATACTGTTCATGCACGTTCAGCTATATTAAAAGGATTAAGCCCTAAAGATAACAGAGAAATACCACCTTTAGATTATCAGATGGTTTATAAATTAAAAAAGGACTTTAGTTATTTAAATATAGAGATAAATGGTGGATTTAAGAGTTTAGAAAGTATTAAGGATGCATTAAGAAAAGTTGATGGAGTTATGATTGGAAGAGCTGCCTATGAAGATTGTTATCTTTTAGCTGATTTACATAAAGTTAATGAAGAAAATAAAAACACTAAATCAATTTCACGTGGAGAAGTTATTAAAACATATATTCCATATGTTATTGAAGAACTTGAAAAAGGAAGTAATGTACATGCTTTAGCTGCTCCACTGCAAAGCTTATTTCAAGGTCAAAAAGGAAGTAGAAAATTTAAGCAGTTGTTATCATCATCTAATGTAAAAAAAGAAACTTTAGTAGATGTATTAAATAATATATTAGAAGTTATGCCACAGGATATTCTTTGGGACATATAAAAGGAATATGATAAAAAGTACTTATACTTACTATAGGAATAATATAATTTACTATAGTAATATTAAGTACTTTTTATTGTAATTTCTTAATTATTAAATATAAACTTTTTTATACCAACAGCAACACCGTCATTATGAACTGTTTCTGTAACTTTATTAGCATATTTTTTTACTTCATCATCTGCATTTCCCATAGCTATTCCACAGCCTACAGTTGAAAGCATTTCTATATCATTTTTACCATCACCAAAAGCATAGCTATTTTCAATATCCACATTAAGATATTCTAAAGCCTTAAGTATTCCAGTTGCTTTTGTATTTTTCTTTGAATATAATTCAAAAGACTTTAAAGCAATACTATTAACATAATCATATTCTTCATTTCTTTGAACTATTTTCAAACATAAATCAGCTATCTCATCATTAGGACACATCATTTCAATTTTAAAAGCTTTAACTTCATCTAAAGAAAATTCACCTTTAATTAATTCTTTTGAAACACCTACTGTATCATAGAAATCATAAAACTTTTTAAATTTTTTATCCATATAGGAGTAATATTCGCCCTCTAATATATATTGAATATTAAGTTTATCTAATTCATTTATTAAATCATTTATAAATTCTTTATCTATATGCTCACTATGTATTGTCTCGTTATTTATAATTACGTGGGCTCCATTTGCTAAAATATAGCCATCAAAACCAAAATCTAATATGGATTTACTTAAGAATGCATATGGTCTCCCTGTTGAAATAAATACATGATGTCCTTCTTTTTGAAGAGAACGAATAGAATCTTTAACTATTGGAGTCATATCAGTTATTCCCCCAAAGTAATCTAATAATGTTCCATCAATATCAAAAAATATAGCCTTTTTCATGAAATCTCCCCCATTTCTGTTCAAGGCTATTTTATTCTACTCTTATCTTATTGTCAATTAACTAATATTTATAAGTAATTTTTTTAATTTTTATGAATAACAATATAAGTATACATAAGTAAATAAGGAGGCAAATATGTATATTGTTATAGCTATACTTGGTTTTAGTTTATTAGTAATTGTTCATGAACTTGGACATTTTATTATGGCAAAAGTAAATGGAATAAAGGTTGAAGAATTTTCAGTAGGTATGGGGCCAGAGATATTTTCAAAAAAAGGTAAAGAAACTATATATTCATTAAGACTTTTACCTATTGGAGGATTTGTTAGTTTATTAGGAGAAGAAGAAATGGTAGATGATGAAAGAAGTTTTTCAAGTACTACTCCAGTAAGAAAAATTTCAATTATATTAGCTGGTGCCATAATGAATATTATTTTTGCAGTTATAGTATTCAGCATGATTATTTCATATAGAGGATTTAATGAGTTGAAAATTAGTAGATTATCTGAGAATTCACCTGCTATTAATTCAGGATTACAAATCAATGATGAGATCTTAAAGATAGATGGTTCTAAAGTATATACCCCTACAGATGTTACTATGGGGATTCAACTTTCTAATGGTTCTCCTATAGATTTATTAGTAAATAGAAATGGAGAAAAGGTCGAAGTTAGTCTTACACCTGAATTGGTTGAGAATAATGGTAGTAAGATTTATCGTATTGGATTCTATTATAGCGCTATTAAAGATCCTACTATTGCGGAATCAATAAAACAAGCTTTTAGAGAAACATTTTCATTAATTACTCAGACCTTTAAAAGCCTTAAACTTATAGTTTTAGGAAATGTAAATTTTAAAACTGATGTGGGTGGACCCATTACTATAATTAGAATGTCAACTCAAGCAGCAAAGAATGGATTAATCTCTCTTGGTTATTTATTGGGTTTTATAAGTGTTAATTTAGCTGTATTTAATTTATTACCTTTTCCAGCATTAGATGGCGGATGGGCAGCTGTTACTATTATCGAATTAATAACAAGAAGAAAGCTTCCAGATAAATTTGTTGGGGCTGCAAATTATGTAGGATTTATTATTTTAATGGGAATTATGATTATAGTAACTTTAAAAGATGTATTATTCCCGATTAAACTTCAATAATTAAAAACTATCATCAGATATTATTAATTTGATGATAGTTTTTTATACAAGTTGTACTCATTTTCTATTACGCCATTTTCTATATTAATCATTTAGTGTTATATATATATTAGAATATATGAGTTTAGTTAAATATAATATTTCTATAAGTATTAATATTTGCCCATTTATTCCAAAACTCATTTGTATTATTCTTATTTATTTCTTTATATTCAACCAGAAAACTTTTTAAAGAATTTTCATCATAAATATTTAATTTGAATCCTCTTCCATTAATAATTGGTAAATTATTGAAATTATATTCATCTATATTTTTGATATTAGTTATCACCTTATTTCTAATTTCAATTGCAATCCAATCTCTAAGAATTAATATATCAAAATCTTTTGGATATCCAAAAGTTTCTCCTTTTATACTTATCTTATCTCCAACTGTATATACTTTTTTGTTTTTCTTATTTTTATAAATTGATAGGCTTTCAGTATTGTAATAATATTCTTCAAAAACATCTCCTCGTGCATTTAAATTTTCAAATCTAAATGTCACATCTTTTTTACTATCATTATAATCGATATTTTCAATAACACCACAAGCAGAAGTCATATTTGTAACTCTATCAATTAATATTAATTCTCCTAGAGTTTTATTTGAAGAAAATTTATCTACTACTATTTTTTCAGAAAGAAGAAGATCGCATAATGCAATTTCATTTTTCGCAAATCTTCTCTTACAATATTATCAGCGTCTTTTTTTGCATAATCTACATAGTCTTCAGGAGTTCTTCCTTTTACAATATAAGCATTTATTGCATTTACTCCTGCGGCTAAACAACCACTTCTTTTTATATTAGCTTTTTCAACCACTAATACAGAAAGATCAGAGTTTTCTGCTATAGTTAGGGCGGCATAACATCCAGCCGTCCCACCTCCAACTATTAATATATCTGTTTCTATCTTTTGGGCCCTTAATTTCCTCATAATTTTACCCGCTCCTTTAAATATATAAATAAAGTTTTACTATTAAATAAATATAGGATTCTTATCATTCATTGATGAATTTTCAACTATATATGATTTATCTTTATGAAATACATATAATCTGTAAATAAGAACTCTTACTTTTTCACCAACATTAACAGCTTTATCTTCAGTACTTCTTGTTGCAGTTAAAATAATACCTTTTACATTAACCTTAATTTCTATATAGTTACCCCTAAAAGATACATTTTCTATAATACCTTCCTCAGAAGCTATAATATATTGAGTTTCTTCATTTAATTTTGACACCTTTATAAATTCTGGTATAATAATTACTTTATCTGCATTGTCTATTTCTTCAAACCCCTTAAGTTTATTATAATAATCAATAACAGTTGAATGACCAATAAATTCCGCTACGAAAGGTGTCAATGGATTTTTATAGATTTCTAATGCAGATCCTTTTTGTTCTACTCTACCAGCATTAGTAATTATTATTTCATCTGCTACTTCTATTGCTTCGTCTTGATCGTGAGTAACGAAAATACTTGTAACGCCTACTTTAGTAATCATATCCTTAAGCCAATTTCTTAGTTCTTCTCTAACTTTAGCATCAATAGCAGCAAAAGGTTCATCTAACAATAAAAGATTTGGCTTTGGAGCTAAAGCTCTTGCAAAAGCAACTCTTTGCCTTTGACCTCCAGATAATTCACTTGGATATCTATTTTCTAATCCTTCTAATCCTAAAAGCCAATTCCTCTCTTATTAGCAGGAATATCATTTACACAAACACCATCTATAAATATTTCACCACTATCTGGCTGTTCAAGACCTGCTATCATTCTTAATATAGTTGTTTTACCACTACCACTTGGTCCTAATAATCCAATTAACTTACCTTTTTCTATTCCAAAACTTATATTATTAGAAGCTTTATAACTACCAAAGTTTTTATTAATATTCTTTAATTCTACATACACTACATTTCACCATCCCTTTTTCCTTTATATTCAACAATATTTCTTATTATTAATATAATTATTGCTAAAATTACTAATATTGAAGATACTGCAAAAGCATCAACAAGTTTAAACTCGTTGTACAATATTTCCACATGTAAAGGTAATGTATTAGTTTTACCTCTTAAATGTCCAGAGACAACTGAAACTGCACCAAACTCTCCCATAGCCCTCGCTGTACATAAGATTATTCCATAAAGCAAGGCCCATTTTATATGAGGAAAAGTAACTTTTCTAAATATTTTAAAACCACTTGCTCCCATTAATGCAGCTGCTTCTTCCTCCTCTTTTCCTTGAGCATTTAAACCCGGAATTATCTCTCTTGATATAAAGGGAAAAGTAACAAATATCGTAGCTAAAATTATTCCTGGTATCGCAAATACTATTTTTAAATTAATACTTTGAAGGAACTCATAAGCCCAACCAATTCTTCCAAAAGCCAAAATAAATATAAGTCCTCCTATTACAGGAGATATTGCAAAAGGTATATCTATTAAAGTTGTTAATAGATTCTTTCCCTTAAAATTGAACTTTGTTATTGTCCATGCCGCAAAAACTCCAAATATAGTATTTATAAATACAGAAACTATAGTTGCTAACAAAGTAAGTTGTAAAGCTTTTATAGTATATTCATCTAATACTGCCTTTTTATAAGCTTCAAATCCATTTTTAAAACAGTAAGAAATAACTACAAAAATAGGAACTATAAGCATAACAAATTCCCGAAAAATTCATATTTCACTAAAACCCAAGCTAGTATAACTCCAAAAATTGAATTAATTAGTGCAGCAATTACAGCTGAAGATAAACTTACTTTATAAGCTGAAAGAACCTCTTTGGTAGTTACAATTTCAATAAATTCTTTAAATGTTATTCCTGATAGAGAAATTATTAATGATGCCATGGGAATTAAAACAATTATACTTAGTAGTGTTAATGTTATTCCTAGTGATACTCCAAATCCGGGAATTATTCTTTTTTTATTTTTTGCTCCCTTCTTATTCATAAAATATAACCCCTTCTTATTTATTGCTTATTACTAGCACTTATTTATATATTTGATCAAAAATTGCTCCATCTACAAAGAACTTTTCAGTAGCTTTTTCCCAGCCTCCAAGATCATCAATAGTTACTAAATTAATATTTAAATCAAATACATCTGAATATTCTTGTAAAATTTCATTATTTGATGGTCTATAATAATTATCTGCTGCTATTCTTTGAGCTACATCTGAGTATAAATATTGAAGATATTCCTTAGCAACATCTTCAGTTCCTCTACTTTCTGCAATTTTATCAACTACAGCTACAGATGGTTCTGCTAATACACTTATACTAGGTGTTATTATTTCAAATTCATCTGGATGTTCTTCAACTGAGAGATAAGCTTCATTTTCCCATGCTATTAATACATCACCTTGTCCATTTTCAACAAAGGTAGTTGTAGTAGCTCTAGCACCTGAATCAAGTACAATAACATTTTTATATAATGAGCCTACAAAATCTTTTATCTTTGATTCATCACCTTCAAATTTTTTATTTGCATATTCCCAGGCAGCAATAAAGTTCCAACGAGCTCCACCTGATGTTTTTGGATTTGGAGTAATAACTTTAACTCCTGGTTTAACTAAATCATCCCAATCTTTAATATCTTTTTCATTTCCTTTTCTTACAAGAAAAACAATAGTTGATGTATATGGTGCACTATTATTATTAAACTCATCAATCCATCCTTCATCTATTAATCCTGCATCTTCAATAGCTGTAATATCTTGAGCTAATGCAAGTGTTACAACATCAGCATCATTACCTTCAATTACTGAACGGGCTTGACTCCCAGAGCCACCATGTGATTGAACAATAGTAACATCTTGACCTGACTTTTCCTTCCAATAATTTTGAAACTCTTTATTATAAGATTCGTATAATTCTCGTGTTGGGTCATAGGATACATTTATTAATTCTATTGAATTTTCATCTACACTTGTTTCTTTACCACATCCAGCAAATAGTCCTATGGCTAAAATTAATGTTGAAGCTAATATTATTATTTTTTTACCTTTCATATCTTTCTTCTTTATGAATATTATTTTAATTCATAGTTCTTTTTTGATTTGCAAATATATCTCACTTTTCCTATAGGATTACTATGAATTAACAAAAGTATACTTCCATATTATTCTATTATCAATATTTTTTTTATAATTTTAGTTGAAATATTAATTTATGTTATAATAATGTGTAAAAAAGTAGTAGCTAAAAATGATTTATAATCATTTTTAGCTACTATTTTAATTGCTCTTGTTTTTATAATATAAATAACTTTCTATTTTCTAATCATCTCTCTAGAAATTTCACTAATTGAATATGCACCACACATAGCCATAGTATCTTCAAGTTCAGATGCTAATTTATTAATATATAGTTTTATACCTTCTTCTTCACCACCATAAAGTGCAGTAACAAAAGTTCTGCAAATAAGAACACCATCTGCACCTAATGCTAAAGCTTTAAATATATCTACACCAGATCTTATACCACCATCAACAAGGATCTTCATGGAGCCTCCAACTGCATCAACAATATCAGCAAGAACTTCGGCCGTGGATGGACATTGATCTAATACTCTTCCACCATGATTAGAAACTACTATTGCATCTGCTCCAGCCTCCTTAGCCTTTAAAGCTCCCTTTACTGTCATAATACCTTTAACTATAAATGGAAGATTTGAAAGTTTAATGATTTCTTTAAGTTCTTCTACTGATTTTGCACCAGCTGGTGGATTCATATTCTTTAAAAATGGAAGGCCTGCAGCATCAATATCCATTGCAACTGCAATTGCACCACTATCTTTAACTAATTGTATTTTTTCTTTAATAGTGTCAATATTCCATGGCTTAATAGTTGGAACTCCTAATCCACCAACGGCTTTTATTGCAGTAGTAGCTGATTTTATAACTTCTGG
This sequence comes from uncultured Clostridium sp., assembly GCA_900543325.1. Taxonomy (GTDB): domain Bacteria; phylum Bacillota; class Clostridia; order Clostridiales; family Clostridiaceae; genus Clostridium. Next base: position 8,801 of record UQQU01000097.1, read on the forward strand.
ATTTGTTCCATCTCCTGTAAAAGCTAGTATACCAGAATTAGCACATGCTGATACTAAGATATTATTATATGACATATCATTATATTTATCACCGTAATGCAAATTAACTGCTCCTACTGGACCTGCAAAGAAAGGATATTTAAATTTTTTACCAAATAAGTCTATACTTGTGTCTATAGGTTTGTTTTCAGTTAATGTATCCATATTGATACGTATTTCTTTCCATTTATCATAATTACGAATCGCTGTATCACCAACACCTTTAGCTCCTGGACCAGGAATTTGATTTCTACAGACTTTTCCGTTACACTCTACACAGGCCTTACAATAATCGCCAATATAATTTTTAGCGTTTTCTAAAACTTTATTATAATTCATAATTTAACATTACCTCCTAGATTTTTAATTTATATATATTTTAAAACAATAAAAAGACAAAACTATATTTTAAAATATAGATTGTCTTTATTATATAATATTTTAAATTAATAATCTTATAAATGTTATATAAAAAGAAATACCCAATGTAAAATAAGTATTTCTTTTTATTACTTTAATTTGTTTAATCTTTTTAAAAGTATTAATCAATATTTTCAGTTAATTCTTGAATTAACTCTTTAACAGTAAGAATTTTATCTAGTCTATAAGCATTTTCACCACAAAATACTAGTGAGTTTTCTACATCCCCTTTTACAGCACGAACTAATGCACCAGTTATGCAATATGGTATGGTAGACATATCACATTTCTTTAAGCACTTATAACATTTACTTATTTTTTCATTTGTTAACCTTCTTTCTTCCATAAACTTATTACTTATGGCACGTCCAGGCATACCAACAGGACTTTTTACAATCATTATATCTTCTTTTTTAGAATTTATATATGCCATTTTAAAATTTATATGTGCATCACATTCTTCAGTAGCAACAAATCTTGTTGCCATTTGAACTCCTGAACATCCTAAGCTAATATAATGATCTATATCATTTCTATCATAAACTCCACCAGCAAATACTACTGGAATCTTTTTATTATATTTTTTTTCATACTCTTTAACAATATCTATTATTTCAAGAACTTCTTTATCATAGCCCTTAGACACGTATTCTAATATGCTATCATTAGAAAATCCTAAATGTCCGCCCGCCTTTGGTCCTTCTATGATTACCATATCTGCAGTTTTTCCATAACGTCTATCCCACATTTTAAGAATAACACTGGCTGATTTTGGTGGTGATACTATTGGGGCTATCTTTATATTTGAGCCTTCTGTAAATTTTGGTAAATCAGTTGGTAGTCCTGCACCAGATATAATTAAATCTGCTCCATTATCTATAGCACATTTTACATAATCCTCATAATTTCGTGTTGCACACATAATATTAACACCTATTATTCCATTATTTGATATA
>UQQU01000098.1 GCA_900543325.1 uncultured Clostridium sp.
ATATATAAAGAATTTAAAAGAAAAGTAGTGTAAAAAACTTTACACTAACATTAAAAATTGGAGGTAAAAATTATGATAACAAAAGATATGACTGTAGGTGAAATTGTAAATACAAATCCAAAAGCAGCAGAGGTACTGATGTCATTTGGAATGGGATGTTTAGGTTGCCCATCAGCAACTATGGAATCTTTAGAGCAAGCTTGTATAGTACATGGTTTAGAATTAGAGAAAGTTTTAGAAAAATTAAATAATATGTAGTTAAATAATTTAAAATATATATAAGAAAAATAAAATTACTCTGATAGTTTTTTATTAGAGTAATTTTATTTTTTTAATAAGTATATATTTTAAATTTTAAATATATATTATAAGTTTGGGAACTATAAAGATATAAGAAAGATAGATGTTCAATAAAAAGAGTCATATTAAATAATTAAAAATGTGAGTTGAAAATTTTATTTATATATCTGGAGGTAGATAATGAGAAAGGAAATTAAATATTTAGATCTTCTTATTATTGGAGGTGGGCCAGCAGGATTAACTTCAGCTATATATGGAGCAAGAGCTAAATTAGATTTATTGTTAATCGAAGATTCTTTAGTTGGAGGTCAAATAAGATTAACAGATACAGTTGAAAACTATCCAGGATTTAAATCAATAACAGGCAATGAATTATCAGATAAAATGCAGAATCAAGCAATTGACTTAGGAGCAGTTATTGATGAGTTTGATAATATTATATCTGTTAAATTAACTAATGAAGAAAAAATAATTGAGACGGGAAGTTATATATATAAACCGAAGTCATTAATTATTGCTACAGGGTCATCTCCTAAAAAGTTACCTGTACCAGAAGAAAGGAATTTTGAGGCAAGGGGAATTCATTATTGTGCAGTTTGTGATGGAGCTTTATACGAAGGAAAGAAAATTGCTGTAATTGGTGGTGGAAATACAGCGTTAGAAGAGGCGTTATATTTAAGCAAATTTGGAAAAGTAACTATGATTCGAAGACATGATTATTTTAATGGGGAAAAGTATGTACTAGATAAAGTTTTAAAAAATAATAATATACAAATACTATGGAATGAAGATATAAAACATGTAAAAGGTAAAGAAAGAGTAGAATCTGTAGTAATAGAAAATACTAAAACTAAAGAAATTAATGAAATAGCAATGGATTGTGTGTTTGTTTCAATAGGAACTATACCTAAAACTGATTTATTTAAGGAATATATAAAATTATCAAACACAGGAAATATTATTACAGATGAAAATATGCAAACTAATATTAAAGGTGTATATGCGGCTGGAGATGTTAGAGAAAAAGCTTTTAGACAAATAGCTACAGCTATTAGTGATGGGGCAATAGCCGCATTAATGGCTGAAAAGTATATTAATGAACAGAAAGGAAGATAAAAATGATAAAAGTATATTCAACAGAGTCATGCCCATGGTGTGTAAAGGCAAAACAATATTTAAAAAGTAAAAATATAGAGTATATAGAGGTTAATGTTGGAGAAGACATGGAAGGAAGAGAGGAAATGATTAAATTATCAGGGCAAATGGGGGTACCTGTTATAAATATTGATGGAAAGATAATTGTTGGATTTGATAAAATGGCTATTGATGAAGCAATTAATATAAAATAGGTATAAAAATGAAATTCTGCTAATTAGGGGGGAGAGTAGATAGATTTGTGTAAAAAACAAATCTACCTACTCCTTTTTTATTATTTTCTTGATTCGTAAATTTCCTTTTCAACATCAATAAATATTTTAGCAATAACCTCATAAGCTTTACCCCAAGCTTCAATAACTTCATCAGTTGCTGCATCTCCTAGAACTTCTTTAATTGAAGCTAATAAATTTGAACCAACTATTGGATAATGTCCTTCAGTGATTTGACGATCACAATGTACTTCTCCAATTTTCTTTACTACAGGTAAAATTGCTGGAAGGTTATCTATATTTTGTGCAGCTGCTAATATAGTCATAGCTAATGCCTTTGGTTGCTCTCCTGAAGCTTGTTTATCCATATTAAATAATGGTTTTACCTCAGGATTATTTGCAAACATGTTCTTATAGAAAGTAGTAGTTATTTCTAATCCGTGCTCCTTTAAAACTGGAACTGTGCTCTTTATTATATCTATTGTTTTTTGATCTAACATAAATTTATCTCCTTTATATAAAAGTTATTAATTAATAATTATTATCCGTATCTATGTCATTAATATATCATATATAATTTAAATGTGCAAGTAAAATACACATTTAAATTTATGGTATAATTTTTTTACGTTAGAAGAAAGGAAGAGTTGTTTATGCAGTTATCAAAGTTTACGGATTATGCATTTAGAGCATTAATATATTTAGCTAAAAGTTCTAATGAGAATGCAACAGTAGATAAGTTGGCTGAAGAATTAGATATATCAACACATCATTTAAAGAAGGTAATTAATAAATTAGCAAAGACAGAATATATAATATCAACTAAGGGAAGAAATGGTGGATTAAAGTTAGGATCAAGTCCAGAGGAGATTAATTTAGGAAAAGTTTTACTATTAACAGAAGAAAATTTAAGTTTGGTTGAATGTATGAATGAAACAGGAACATGTCCTCTAATTAGTGAGGAATGTAAGCTTAAGAGTATTATTTGTAGATCTTTAAATGGATTTGTAAGTGAAATGTCTAAATATACATTAAAGGATATAATATAAATAAAATACTATATTAAAGTAAGGACTCTACTAGATAGGAAAAATATATCTAGTAGAGTCCTACTCTAAATAATTATAAAATATTTTCAATTATTTCTGCTTTATGTAGCATATTTAAGGACTTAAACTCTTTGAATATTAAAACTAGTGTTATAACAACAGAGAAGAAATCGGCACAAGCACCTGCAGCCCAAACCCCATCTAATCCTATAAATAAAGGTAGTATTAAAGTAAATGGAATTAATAATATAACTTGTCTAAGTAAACTAACAAACATAGACATTTTAGCTTTACCTATTGATTGAAAATAACTAGTTGAAACAATGTTTATTCCTACTATAGGCATCATTAATAAATACATTCTAACACCTTTTACAGCAACAGCAGTAAGCTCAGGATCATTATTAAATAAGCTTATTGCAAATTCAGGGAAAGCCTGAATTAAAATTCCACCAATTGTACAAATAACTGTAGCTGCAATAGTAGCAATTGCAAAGGTCTTTTTAGCTCTATCGTATTTTTTAGCACCATAGTTAAACCCAATAATAGGCTGACAACCTTGGTTAATACCAAAGATAGGCATCATAAATACCATGTTAATTGATCCTATTATAGTCATAGCTCCTATAGATAAATCATTACCATAGGCCTTTAAAGAATTATTAGCAACAACTTGTACTAAACTATTGGCAATTTGAGTTGCAAAAGGAGCAATACCAATAGCAAATGTCATCATAACTAAGTTTTTCTTTAATTTCATATTTTCAAATTTTAATTTTAAGTTAGAATTTCCTTTAGTATAGTAATAAAGTATTATGAAGAATGTAAGAACTTGAGAAATAACAGTTGCAAAAGCTGCTCCTTTAATTCTCATGTTTAATACAAAAACAAATAAATAGTCTAATACTATATTAGTACCACATCCAATAACCATTGTTATTGAAGCTAATTTAGGATTTCCATCAGCTCTTACAGTACTATTTAATGCGAAAGAAAGAATATTAAAAGTACATCCACATAAAATTATAGTAATATATTGTTTAGCATAAAATAAAGTGTTTTCACTTGCTCCAAAAAGGTTTAATATTGGATTTAGGAATAAAAGTCCAATGATAGTAATTGCAATACCAACTATTAAGCTTAATGATAGTGCACTACCAATTAATTTTTCGGCCTCATCTCTTTTACCACGTCCAAGGTTTAATGAAATATTTGCAGTTGATCCAATTCCAATAAGCATACCAAATGCTAAAAGAATAGACATTATAGGCATAGTTATTCCAACTCCTGTTAAAGCAAGAGATCCAACCTCTGGTATACGCCCGATAAACATTCTATCTACAATGTTATATAAAGCATTAACCATCATACCAATTATTGCTGGAATGGAATAGTTTAATAATAGTTTTCCAATAGATTCTTCACCTAATTGATTTTGATGTCTCATATTTTTTGCCCTCCTAAATATAATTAAGTATTATTTTCTACATTTTTTGAAAGCTTATTCAATATATTTAAGCCAATAGATATTTCTTCAGAACTTAATTCATTGGTAAGTATATTTTCCCATTTAGTTAAAACGGAAAAAAAATCGCTTTTAATATCAAGGGCTTTAGAAGTTAGATAAATTCTATTAACTCTCTTATCATTTGAGTCTTTAGAACGAGTTATAAAATCTAATTCCTCTAACTTTTTTATTGCTTTAGCGGTAGTGCCTTTATCAATATTGACTAATTCAGATAAAGCCTCCTGGCTGATTCCATCATTTTTATATAAATGAATCATAAACATGTATTGTCCGCTACCAAATCCAAATTTACTAAATTCCTTTGTGAAAAAAACATTGGCTTGTCTATGAATAAGTGAAATATATTTACCTAAATATTCATTGTTAGATCTCATTTTAATAAATCCTTCCTAAAATATAAGTAATACTCACTATTGAATTTTATAAAATGCAAAATGAGCATTGAACTGACCAATACATTATACTGCTAAAATAGTTGCAAATGCAACTAAAAAGTTGGAATTGCAACTATTTTTATATAAAAATATAATTAGTAGTAAATTACTATAATAGAATAATTATGAATGAATATGAGTGAATATGAATGAAAATGAATTTTTTTGAATGAAAATGATTGACTTATGATTAAAATAGGAGTATTATGAAATCAAGGAAGTGGTGTAAATGTTATCAGAAGAAAGACATAAGCTGATTTTAGAGAAATTAGAAAAGGAATCAGTAGTTTATTTAAATGATTTAGTTGAATACTTAAATACCTCAGAATCAACTATAAGAAGAGATTTAACTGCACTTCATAAAGCAGGGCTTTTGAAGAAGGTTCATGGAGGAGCTACATCATTAAAGGACGTAAATATAAAAACAACTGATGATATTGTTGAGAATAGACAAACTTTGAACATAGATGAAAAGGTAAAAATTGCACAATATGCAGCATCATTAATAGAGGACAATGATTTTGTTTATATAGATGCAGGAACAACTACAGAGCTTATGATTAATTTTATAAGCAATACAAAAGCCGTATTTGTTACAAATGGAATCGTTCATGCAAGAAAACTTATTAAAAAGAATTGTACAACTTATATATTAGGTGGTGAGCTGAAGCTTGCAACAGAAGCTATAGTTGGAGCTGAAACAGTAAATAGTTTAAGAAAGTATAATTTTACAAAGGGTTTTTTTGGAACAAATGGAGTTGATATTGACAGAGGATTTACAACACCTGATGTTAAAGAGGCCATGGTAAAGGAAGAGGCATTGTATAGAAGTAGAAAAAGGTTTGTTTTATGTGATCAATCTAAGTTTGATGAAATAAGTTCAATAACATTTGGAGATATTAAAGAAGCTAAAATAATAACAACTAATTTAGAAGAGAATAGTAGATATAAACAGGAAACGGAGATAGTGGAGGTAGAAAGCTAATGATATATACAATTACATTTAATCCAGCTTTAGATTATATAGTTAAAATGGATGAATTCAATCTAGGAAATGTTAATAGAAGTAATAATGAATTCGTTTATGCTGGCGGAAAAGGAATTAATGTATCAATCGTATTAAATAATCTAGGAGTTAAAAGTAAAGCGCTTGGATTTATAGCTGGCTTTACTGGAGAGGAAATAGAAAGAAGAGTTAGAGAATTTGGCTGTGATACGGAGTTTATAAAGCTAAAGGAAGGTATGTCTAGAATTAATGTAAAAATTAAAGCTGATGTAGAAAGTGAAATAAATGGTGGTGGACCAGATATATCATCAGATGCATTAGAAGAACTTTACAAAAAATTAGATACATTAACAGTTGGAGATATATTAGTTTTAGCAGGTAGTATTCCAAAAACAATGCCAACAGATGTTTATGAAAGAATCATGGAAAGACTTCAAGAGAAAAATATTAAGTTTATAGTTGATACAACTGGTGAATCATTACTTAAGGTATTAAAATATAATCCATTTTTAATAAAACCAAATCATCATGAACTTGGAGAATTATTTGGAGTAAAGCTTAATAGTAAAGAAGAAATTATAGAGTATGCAAAAAAGCTTAAAGATATGGGAGCACAAAATGTAATTATATCTATGGCTGGAGATGGAGCAATATTAATAGACTCTAATGGTGGAGTTACAACAAGTAATGTACCAAAAGGTGTAGTGAAAAACTCAGTTGGAGCAGGAGATTCAATGGTTGCTGGATTTATAGCTGGATATTTGAATTCAGAAAAAATTGAGGATGGATTTAAATTAGGGGTGGCAACAGGAAGTGCATCAGCATTTTCAGAAGGATTAGCAACAAAAGATTATGTTTATGAATTATTAGAGCAAGTGAAATAGATAGTTTAAGGAGGAAGAAAAGGTGAAAATTACTGATTTATTAAAAAAGAATGGTATTGCACTTAATCCTAAAGTAGATTCAAAAGAAGAAGCAATAAATAAGTTAGTAGATTTAATGGATGCTACAGGAAGATTAAGGGATAAAGAAGCTTATAAGAAAGCTGTTTTAGATAGAGAAAGTTTAAGTACAACAGGAATTGGAGATAATATTGCAATTCCCCATGCTAAGACAAGTGCAGTAAAAGAAGCTGGTCTTAGTGCAATGGTACTTACTAATGGTGTTGATTATGATTCTTTAGATGGTGAACCAGCAAAATTATTCTTTATGATAGCAGCACCAGAAGGAGAAAATAACCTTCACTTAGATGTATTAGCAAGATTATCAATGATGTTAATGGATCCAGATTTTAAAGAACAATTAATAAATGCTAAAAGCGTTGATGAGTTCTTATCACTTATTGATTCTAAGGAAAGTGATAAATTAAAAGCAGAAAATGATAAAGAAGAAGCTCAAAAGGCTCAATCTAATGGATATAGAGTATTAGCAGTTACTGCATGTCCAACCGGTATAGCTCATACATTTATGGCAGCTGAAGCTTTAGAAAATAAAGCTAAAGATATGGGAATTTCAATAAAGGTTGAAACTAATGGTTCAGGCGGAGCTAAAAATGTTTTAACTGATGAAGAAATAGCTAATGCAGAGTGTATAATAGTTGCAGCTGATAAAAAGGTTGAGATGGCTAGATTTGAAGGAAAAAGAGTTATTCAAACAAAGGTTGCAAATGGAATTCATAAAACAGAAGAATTATTAAATAAAGCTACTAGTGGAGGTGCTCCAGTTTACCATCATGCAGGTGGAAGTGATAAGGAAGATTCAGCATCAGATGAAGGAGAAAGCTTTGGAAGACAAATATATAAACACTTAATGAATGGTGTATCTCATATGTTACCATTTGTTATAGGTGGAGGTATATTAATAGCTTTAGCATTCTTAGTAGATAATTATAGTATCAATCCAGCTAATTTCGGTAAAAATACACCACTTGCTGCATTAATAAAGACTATAGGTGAAACTTCATTTGGATTTATGTTACCAGTACTTGCAGGATATATTTCAATGAGTATTGCAGATAGACCAGGTCTTTCAGTTGGTTTTGTTGGTGGTATGTTAGCTAATTTAGGAACAACTTATGCAAGTGCATTTGATTCTTCAGTATCAGTTATTAGTGGAGGATTCTTAGGAGCATTATTTGCAGGATTCTTAGGTGGTTACTTAGTATTAGGATTAAAGAAAATATTTGATAAATTACCACAAGCATTAGAAGGTTTAAAACCAACATTATTATATCCTTTCTTTGGTATTGGATTAATTGGTCTAATAATGATATTTGTAAATCCATTCTTTGGTGGAATAAATGAAGCAATTACACATTTCCTTAACTCAATGGGTGGAACAAGTAAAGTATTATTAGGAATTGTTGTTGCGGGTATGATGTCAATTGATATGGGTGGTCCTTTCAATAAAGCAGCATACGTATTTGGTACAGCATCACTTGCATCTGGTAACTATGAAGTAATGGCAGCAGTAATGGCTGGTGGTATGGTTCCACCACTTGCAATAGCTTTAGCATCAACATTCTTTAAAAATAAGTTTACAAAGAGAGAAAGACAATCAGCACTTACAAATTACATTATGGGGTTATCATTTATAACAGAAGGAGCAATTCCTTTTGCAGCAGCAGATCCATTAAGAGTTATACCTTCATGTGTATTAGGTTCTGCAACAGCTGGAGCACTTACAATGTTATTTAACTGTCAATTAAGAGCACCTCACGGTGGAATATTTGTATTACCTGTAATAGGAAATCCATTTGGATTCTTAGCTGCAGTTGTTATAGGTTCTGTAGTAGGAATGGCAATGTTAGCATTATTAAAGAAGAGAGTATCAGAATAAGTTTATATATAGGTAAAAAGATAAAAGTGTTAAAAAGTACTAGAAATCTATTTCAGGTTTCTAGTACTTTTTTGTTATTTAACTGTTCCACTATGGTCCAGATATTTTTCGGGTGTAACTATTAAGTTTTAAATAAAAATCAATTATAAAAATAAAAAAATGATTTTTATCTAATACTAGTATTATACAAAGAGTTAATTTCATATTAGGAGGAATGTTATGGGAAAGAATAATGAAAAAAGTATAGTAAATTCAGAAGCCTTTCCAGGAATATTGCTATTGGCAAGTACAATATTAGCTTTAATTTTAGCTAATACTCAGTTAGACAAATTTTATAATTATATATTATATGATTTAAAAATAGGAAGGGAATTTAACTTACATTTATTTATAAATGATTTTCTAATGGCCATTTTTTTCTTAGTAGTGGGATGTGAAATTAAAAGAGAACTTGTATATGGAAAACTTTCAAGTATAAAGCAAGCATCTTTTCCGGTAATAGCAGCAGTTGGAGGAATGGCTGCACCAGCATTAATATTTACTCTATTTAACTATAGTAGTGGATTTGAAATAGGTGCAGGAATACCGTTGTCTACTGATATAGCATTTGCAATAGGAATTTTTTCAATATTAGAAAGTAGACTTAATCTTTCATTAAAATTATTTTTGCTTACTTTAGCCGTTGTAGATGATTTATTATCAATAATCGTAATAGGGATATTTTATTCATCACATATAAGAATTTCAGGAATAATTATTTCTTTGATTATAATAGCACTTTTAGTTTCACTTAGGTTTTTTAATAAAAGCAATAAAGTATATCCATATTTAATATTGGGTCTAGCTTTATGGGGAGCTATATTTTATAGTGGTATCCATGCTACATTAAGTGGAGTTATTTTAGCATTTAGCATACCGGTATTACAGGATAAAGATAGAGAGAAAGATTTAAGTTATAAACTTCAACATAAATTAGAACCATTTTCTAATTATGTAATACTTCCTTTGTTTGCTTTTGCTAATACAGGAATAGCCTTAGGTGGAAGCTTAAATTTAACAAGAGATTATCCATTAATGATAGGAATAATATTAGGATTAGTTATAGGAAAACCACTTGGAATTATGCTTTTTGGATATTTAGGAAGCTTGATAGGAATAACTAAAAGGCCTAAGGATACATCATGGTATGATGTTTTAGAAGTATCTATTTTGGCAGGAATAGGATTTA
>UQQU01000099.1 GCA_900543325.1 uncultured Clostridium sp.
GGTTCAATATTACCATAATCAAAAAACTCTTTTAATATGCAAACTTCATGAAAGCCTTTCTTAATATATATATTTCTAGCTGATGTCCAATTTTCAGCTACGACTAATAAAAGTGACTTAGGATTTGCAACCAATTTATCTACATTATCAATTAAGTAATTAAATAGTATTTTACCTATACCATATTTTCTTGCTTTAGGTGAAATAGCAAAAGATGATATATATAATTCATCACCATTAGCTTTATGACTTTCTTTAATAGAATGATTTAATAAAAAGCTATTTTCTTTAATAGTTTCATTATATGTCCATATTTCAGAACAAATATATCCAATTATTTCATTTTCATATTCTGCAACTAAGAAACCTTTATTAAAAGTCTCAATTCTATCAATAAATACTTGTTTATCTTCACAAATATTTTTATCAAATGAATTATGTTCAATTTCTAATATTTTTTCTATGTCATTTATTTTTGCATTACGTATTTTTAGATTATTAATGTTCATTTAAGCTCTCCTATAGACTTTCTGACTAATTAATTCATATTTTAATATTTTGAGTTAAGTTTTTTTGATTTATTATATATTAACATATTTTTTAGTTTTAAAATTATACTTTAATAAAATACATAAAGCTTTAGAAATATCTATTAATTTATAAATTAGATAAATATTTGGTGTTTTTGTTTAAGAATAATAAATTGTAGGATATAATATAGGTATGTGAAAGTTGGTGAAGACTTGGAAAAAGAAAAAGTTAAATTAGATGAAGTTTTAAAATTTTTATTTTCAACATCTAATAAAGTATTAGTAAAATTATTAAATGGAATATTTGAAGAGAATTTTAATGTTGATGAAGTAGAATTAACAGTTAGTAATAACGAGTTTGTTGAAGATGACTTAGGAATATTAAGAGGAGATATGTTCTTTGATATTTTAAATAAAAATAGTGATAAAGTTAGTTATCATATAGAATTTCAAACAAAAAATGATAATACAATGGTTATCAGAATGTTTGAGTATGGATTTAGAAAAGGAAAAGAACAAGAGAGAAGTATTAATTGCTAAAGAATTAGCTAATAAATTAGCAAAAGAATCAGCAGTTTTATTTGAAGAAGATGAGATATTAGGTGAAGATTTTCATAAGATGTTATTAGCAATACAAAATCTTATTGAATATTTAAATAGAAATTATATAAATGATGATAATATAGAGAAAGAGGTGAGTACAATGACAAAAACATTATATGATCCAGAGGTAGAGAGAAGAGGAGTAGAAAAAGGGATAGAAAAAGGGATAGAAAAAGGAGTGAAGGAAGGAAAAACTCAAGCCGCAATTAATTTTTTAAAGTTAGGTTTAGATGAAGAAACTGTTGCAAAGGGAACAGGACTTACAATAGATAAAATAAAAGAACTTAGAAAAAGTTATAATATATAATTTTAGTACAATTATGAGAGTTAATTTTAGCTCTCATTTTTTTGTGCGTAACACATTGTAGAAATAAATGTCTGTCCACAGAGGAATAATGAAGGAGGAATAATTATTCGAATAAAATTATTATTTATAGCAAAATAATATTATAGATTTAACAAATGTGAGAAAGTAGGGGTGAGGCGGATAAGTATGTTAAATATTACTTCAAAAACAACTAAGAAAATTACAGAGGCAGCATATTTATGCATGGAAAATGCCTCTAGATATAGAGCAATAATAAGAATTGCATATAAAAAATATGAAAAAATGAAGTATTCACTGTACCAAGAAGAAATTTTTGATGATATTAAAAAAATTAATGGATTTGAGGGATATACATTAGATAATTTAAAACAAGATTTAGATGCTCTAGAAACTTGGGGTAATTTTATTACCATGCAAGATACAGCTAAAACTAAAACTTTAGAGGAATTTAAAAATAGAAGATTTAGATATCAACTATCTACAACAACTATTGAATTAGAAAGAACTTTAATAAAAATTGAAAATGTCAAAGAAACATCTAGAGGGTCATTAGAAATTTCATTAATTGAAAGATTTAAAGAAACGTTAGAGCAAATAAAAGTTCTTGAAGAATTTGATAGTAGTAAAATATATTCATGGTGGGAAATGTTAAATAGAGATTTTAAGCATTTAAATGAAAATTATCAAGATTATATTAGTAAATTTTATTCCCCAAAAACAGAGGAGTTACTAAAAACTAATGAATTTTTAATATTTAAAGAAAGCTTTATAAAATACTTAAGAGAGTTTATTAAAGGATTACAAATAAATGTACCTAATATAAAGTATTTATTAAATCATATTAACGATGAAGAAGCTAAAATTAGATGGATTGTTGAAAATATCATAAAGTATGAAAAAGAAAATATTGCTTTAGATATTGATTATGATGAAAAGGAAAGCTATGAATTACATTATGGAAGATATTTAAGCATGAGAGAATGGTTTATTGGAGCTTCAGGTAATATTTCTATGGCTGACAATCTTTTAGAAAGTACTAGTGAAATTATTAGAAAAATAACAAGGTATGCTTTGCAAATAGTAGAAATGCAAACCTCAGGGGGAAGTAGGAAGGGAGAATATAAAGCTTTAATTGAGATGTTTAATAAGTGTGTAGATATTAATGAAGCACATAAATTATCATCAGTAGTCTTTGGAGTAATGTCATCAAAGCATATAGGTTGTGATATTGAAAGAGAAACAGAAAATATTAATAGTGGAATATACGAGGAGAATGCTACAACAGTAATAGTACAGCCAAGTAATAGATATAGACCCAAAACAGCTAATAGAAATTCAGTTAAGGAAAAAACAGAAGCTAAAAAGGTTATGGCTAAGGAAATATTAGAAAAGAGACAAAGAGAAAAAGAAATTATTGAAAGTAAGATTGTAAATAATAGATTATCATTTAAAGAATTAGATAATATTACTGCAGAAGAAAGAAGAATATTTTTAACTTGGTTATCTTATAGTTTAAACAAAAAAGGTCAAGAATGGATAAGGAATGAGTATGGAAGATATTATAAGATAGCAAATAAGAATGAAACAGAAAAAATAACTCTAAAGTGTGAAGATGGAGACTTTATTATGCCTGCTTATGAGATTGTTTTTAAAGAAGAGGTTTAAAGAATGAATTTTGTTGATTTATTAGAAAACTATTTGATATTAAAAGAAAGGGATAAAGAGCTATATTATGATGTTAAAGATAATATAGATAAATATAAAAACTTTATTTATGATAATCTTGCTTATGACATAATTATAAAAGATGATTTTATAAAACTTGAAAAAATTCCTGGAATTCCAGAAGAATGGATGGGGATAAATGAATTTACAGAAATTAAGGAATACATATTTTTTATTCTATTAATTACATTTTTAGAGGATAAGAATAAGGAAGAACAATTTATTTTATCTACTATTACAGAATATATAGAGCATAATTACCCAGATGAAAAGATTGAATGGACTATATTTAAAAATAGGAAGAGTTTAATAAAAGTCATGAAATTTGCTATAGATATTGGAATAATTAAAAAGAATGATGGTAGTGAAGAAGAGTTTTCAAAAAGTGAAACTGGGGATGTTTTATATGAAAGTACAGGATTATCAAGATATATAGTAAGAAGATTTAGTAAAGATATAGAAGATAGTGAAAGCTATGAAGATTTATTAAGTGATGAGTTTTCAGGAATAAGTAAGGATTTGGGAACAGTTAGAAAAAATAGAGTTTTTAGAAGGTTACTTTTATCACCTGTTGTATATAATGATGAAAATGATAATGGAGATTATGATTATATTAAAAGTAAGAGAAGTTTTATTAGAAGTACTTTTGAAGAAAATTTAGGTTGGGATATTCATGTTCATAAAAATGGGGCATTAGCAGTTTTAGAAAATTCAAATGAAGTTAAAGATATTTTTCCAAATAAAAAAGGTGAAAGTTCAGCAGTTTTATTTATTAATAAGGAAGTAAGAAGTAAGATTAAATCAGGTAATTTAAAAAAAGAAGATAATGATACTGTTATTATGAAAAATTCGGAATTTGATGAATTTATTATTGAAGTAAGAAAAACTCATGGTCATGGATTTACAAAGACATTGAGAGATGCAAGTGAAGAAGTTTTTATAAACATAATAAGAAGCTTTATGAAAGAGTTTTGTATGATAAGAGAAGAAAGTGATTTTACTATACTTATGCCTATTATTGGGAAAGTTTTAGGTGAATATCCAGAGGATTATAAAGGAGAGGCTAAAGATGAGTGATAGATGGATTGCAAATAAATTTGGATTATTTGATTTTTGGTATTACGATGAAGAAGAATTTGAGCTATCAAATGGAAAAATTATTTTTAGAGGAACTAATGGTAGTGGTAAATCAGTAACTACTCAAAGTTTTATTCCACTATTATTAGATGGAGATAAAAGACCAAGTAGATTAGATCCATTTGGCTCTAGTGCTAGAAAAATAGAAAATTATTTACTATTAAATGAAGAAGAAAATGATAAGATAGCATATCTTTATATGGAATTTGTAAAACCATCATCCAATACATACTTAACTATTGGAATAGGCTTTAGAGCTAGAAGAGGAAAAAAATTAGATTGTTGGCATTTCATATTAAAAGATGGAAGAAGAATTAATAAGGAACTTAAACTTTATAAAAAGAGAGAAGGAAAGAAGTTTGCCTTAACAGATAAAGAGTTTAAGAATGCTTTAGGTGAAGGAAATATATATACAACAAGTCCTAAAGAATATATGGAAAAGGTTAATGAGCATTTATTTGGATATTCAGATATAGATAGTTATAAAGATTTATTAAATTTATTAATACAAGTAAGAAGTCCTAAATTATCTAAAGATTTTAAGCCAACAGTTATATATGAAATATTAAAAAGTTCATTAAGTTTATTATCAGAAGATGATTTAAGAACTATGTCTGAAGCTATGGATAATATGGATAGTCTTAATAATAAGCTTGAAGAATTAAAAAAGAGCAGAGAATCAGCAATAAAAATAAGAGATTCTTTTAATAGATATAATTTAAGTGAGTTATATAATAAAAGTAGAAATTATTATAGTAAAAAAAATCAAGTTAAAAATTTAAATATAGATTTAGAAAATTTAAATTTAGAAAAAGAAGAAATTTTAAAAGATATTGAAAATAATAAAAGTCAGCTTGAGACATATATAAATAAATTAAATGCAGCAAAAATAAAAGAAGAAGTTTTAAAAAATAGTGAAGGATTTAATGCTAGAGATAAGCTATGTAAAGCTGAAGAAGAATTAAAAGAATTAGTAAATGATCGTGATAAAAATCAAGAAAAATATAATAAGAAAAATGATGATAAAACAAAAAGAGATAAGGAAATAAAAAATTTAGATTTAGAAGTTAGTCATATAATAAATGAAGTAAAGATGTTATTAGATGATGAAGAATACTTTAGAGAAGAAAGTTATATTCAAGAAGACTTTGGCCTTAAAGGTATTTTAAATAATGATAATTTTATTTTTGAAGATATAAGAAGTAGTGTTAATGAGTATGACAGATTAGTTAGAGATGCATATAGTCTAATTTTACAGTTTGATAATTGTAAAAAAGAATTTAATACAGTAGAAGAGCAAAGAGATCTCCAAAGGGGAGAAGTTGAATCTGTAGAAAATAAGTTGAAAGAATCAATTGAATATTTAACAAATTTAAAAAGTGAATATATAGAAAAAGTTAATGAATATTTAAGAAAAGTTACAGAATTTAATATAGATGAAAAAGAGTTAGTAAATTTATTTAAAGAAATTAATGATATTAAAGAAATAGCTAATTGTAGCAATATATTAAATATAGTTAAAGATATTAGTGAGCCTATTAGACATAATATTTTTGAAAATAAAATTACATTAGAAAATAAGAAAAAATTATTACAAGAAGATATTAATAGTATAAATAAAGAAATTTTATTAATAGAAAATTCTAAAGAATTAATAGAAGATACAGAAGATATAGCTAATTGTAAAAATATTTTAAGCAATAATAATATACCATTTGAAAGTTTTTATAAATGTATAAACTTTAATGAGGGAATATCAGAGGAAAGAAAAGTTAATATTGAATGTAGCTTATTTAATATGGGAATATTAGATAGTCTTATTATCCCATTAGAATATAAAGAAAAATCATTAGAATGTTTAAAGGGACATGAATATAAAATAATATTTGCTGAAAAATCAGAAGAAATATCTAATATTAAAGATGATTTAATGTTAGAAAATAATGATTTTGTTGAAAAATATAAAATTCAAATAGAAGAAATATTAAAAAGCATATCAATAGATAGTAATAATAAAAATAATACATTTATTAAAGATGATTTAAGTTTTGGAATAGGAATAATAAATGGTGGTTCTTATAAAAACTATGATTTAAAATATATAGGTTTAGAATCAAGAGAGAATTTTAGAAAGTTAAAAATAGCTCAGTTAAATATTAAAAAAGAAGCTATAGAAAATGAATTAAATAATACAGAAAAATTAATATTATTTACAGAAGAAAAATTAAATAAACTTCAAGAGGAAATAGATAATTTCCCTAAAATAAATGATATTGAAGTTGGAATTAAAATTATAAATGAAACAAAAAATCAATTAGAAGTTTTAGAAAAAACTTTAAATTCATTAGAGGAAAAATTATTAAAAGTAAAAAGTGAATTAGATCAATTAAAAATTAAGGTGTTCAATGCAACTGAATATATAAAAATTCCTAAAAATAAGGAAAGCTATGATAATGCTATTAAAAATATTACAGAATATAGCAAGGTTATAGGAGATTTATCAGAAAAAGTAACAAATTTAAGACATAAAAAATCTGATATAAAAAGAACTAAGGAAATTATAGATGAATTAAATGAAGATATGGATTCAATTTATGGTGACTTATTAATAGTAAAAGATAAGATAGACTATAAGAATAATACTATAAATTCATTGAAGGAAACTTTATTAAAGTTAAATTTAGGTGAACTTGAAAAAGAATATGATGAAGTTACAAATATAATTAATTTATATCCAGATAGAATTTCTAATATAAAAGAAAATATTGTAAGATCAGATGAAAAAATAAAAAGCTTAGATAATAATTTTTCAATTCTTGAAAAGAAAATTACAAGAGAAAATAATATATTAGATGCCTATACTACAGTTTTAGAAAATGAATTAAACTTAAAATATATAAAAGAATTAGGTAACCTTACAGTAGAAGAATCTGTAGCATATATTATGAAAAATTACGAAAGCTTTAATATATCTCAAAAAGAAAATACATTATCAAAATTATTTGATGTCTATAATAAATTCAAAGGTGACTTAGGAGATTATTCTTTAAGTTCTGGAGATATTTTTGATAATTATGATGAAAGTGAAGATGAAGAGATAAATGAGATATTATCAGAAGCAGTAAGAACAGATATAAAAGTTAAATTTAATAGAAAAGTAGTTAGTATATATTCTTTAGTTGAAGAATTAAATGATACTATAGAAGTGCAAAATTTATTAATTAGCAATAAAGAAAGAGAAGTATTTGAAGATACATTAATTAATACATTAAGTACTAAAATAAATGCTAAAATACACTTGGCAACTTCATGGGTTAATCAAATTAATAAATTAATGGAAGATATGAATACATCAAATAAATTCAAGTTAAGTTTAAAGTGGATACCTAAGAAATCAAGCAGTGAGGAAGAATTAGATATTAGAGAGCTTACTAAGATATTAGGAACACCAGATTTTATGAGTGATGAACAAAGAGAGAAGGTATCAAATCACTTTAAGGAAAGCTTAAAGAAACAAAAAAGAATTGCTGAGGAAGATGGAACTATAAGAAGTTATCAAGGAATAATAAGTGATGTCTTAGATTATAGACAGTGGTTTGATTTTCAGTTATGGTATTCAAAATCATCAGAACCTAAAAAAGAATTAACAGATAATTCCTTCTTTAGATTATCAGGTGGAGAAAAGGCAATGGCAATGTATATTCCATTATTTGCAGCTGTTAATGCTAGATATAATGGTGCAGATAAAAAGGATTGTCCTAGAATAATAGCACTAGATGAAGCTTTTGCAGGTGTTGATGATCAAAATATTTCATATATGTTTGAGCTTATTGAAAGCTTAAAGCTAGATTATGTACTTAACTCGCAAGTTCTTTGGGGAACTTATGAAAGTGTCAAGAGTTTAGCTATTTATGAGCTTATTAGGCAAGGGGAAGAGGTAGTAGTTCCTATAAAATATCACTGGAATGGAAAAGTTAAATCAATGGAAACTAAGATAGAAGTATAACAAAATTATATAGCTAAAAGAAATAGGAAGATTTATATGAAAGAATCATTAGATTTAATAAATAGCAATGAAATTTATAAAAAAATATTTTTAGAAGTATATAGTAAATATAAAAAGTATGGAAAAATAACAGGCAGCTTTACTTTAAAAGCTGCCACTACTGAAGAAAGACAAATATTATTTAATTTTGACTCTAAGGTATTAACTGAAGGGAAGGCTAAGATAAAGTGTAGTACAGTAAGAGATTTATTTAATAGAAAATTAAAAGAGTATAGCTTTGAAGAGTTGTTAGTTAAAGTAGTTGGAAAAGAGCTAAAGACTAATAAAGAAGTTAAAGATGAGGAAAAAGAGCAAGAAGAAAAGTTTTATAATGATATATTAAAAGCTAGTGATGATGGTGTTGGTAAACAGTGGTTTATTGAGATTTTAGATAAGAAAAAATACGGATATAACATTATTGCAAGGAAATATAAAAGTGAAATACGAAATTTAAAAGAATTAAAGAGAAAAATAATTTTAATAATTGATTCACTAAATAAACTTCCATATTTAAATAATGCATATGAAAATATAGCAGTGTTTTCAGCAGTAAATACAAAGGATTCTCATTTTTTTGATAACGATAAATTTACAGGAAGATTATTTATAAAGGCTATATCATTTATTCTTAATAAAGATGAGCCTAAAGATATAAATGAAATTAATGAATTATATTATGAAGTTGGTATATTAAAAGATGAAATATCAAATCATACAACTATTTATGGATTAAATGCTTTTAATAGAGATAATAGTGAAGTTAAGGCAGTTAATAGTTTTAATATATGGAAGGAACCATTACAAATATCTATAAGTAATTTATTGAAAATTGATCATTTGGAAGCTATAAATAATACAGTTTTTATATTTGAAAATCCAGCAGTTTTTCATAAGATATTAAAGATGAGTGATGACAATATTTCATTAATTTGTACTAGTGGACAACTAAATTTATCTTCATATATAGTACTTAATAAAATTAGAAATTTAAAAAATATATATTATGCAGGAGATTTTGATCCAGAAGGATTAATGATTGCATATAAGATTAAGAAAAGATATAAAGAGAAGGTTAAGTTTTTAAATTATACTAAGGAAAGTTATATAAACACTATGTCTAATAATATTATTGAAGAAAAGAGTATGAGTCAATTAAATAAAATTAATTGTAGTGAGTTAGATGAAGTGATTAATGAATTAAGAATAAATAAAAGAGCAGCATATCAAGAATTATTAATAGAT
>UQQU01000100.1 GCA_900543325.1 uncultured Clostridium sp.
AAATTCTAGGCGAAAATTTCACCGTTTCCGGAAAATAAATATTTCATTTTTTCGCCCAATGTAATGCCCAATTTTATTCAAACCCTTCTGAAGCTTCCATAGCTTCTTCAGTTTCTGGTTTTGTTCCAAACTCTTTCTTAACTTCAGCTATTATTGAAGCTGTTTCTTCACTTGGTAATATTTCTTCTAGATTTTGTTCACTATCTAATATATCAAAGAATATTTCTCTATTATCAATATCAACCTTAGCACACTTAACTTTTACAGAATCACCTAATCTATAAATCTTTTTATTTCTTTGACCTAAAAGCATTAAATGTTGTTCATCATATATATAGTAATCATCATCTAAATCAGTTATATGAACAAGCCCTTCTATAGTATTTGGAAGTTCAATGAATATACCAAATGATGTAACTGAAGAAATAATCCCTTCGAACTCTTCTCCAATTCTGTCCATCATATATTCTGCTTTCTTTAGATCATCAACTTCTCTTTCTGCTTCCTCTGCAAGTCTTTCCATTTCTGATGATTGCTTGGCTGCTATATCAACTATTGGTGCTAATCTAGTAGCTCTCTTTTCATCAATCTTACCATTTAAATATTCCTTAATTATTCTATGAATTTGTAAATCAGGATATCTTCTAATTGGTGATGTAAAGTGACAATAGTAAGTTGCTGCTAAACCAAAATGTGATGAGCATTCTGGTGTATACTTTGCCTTCATCATACTTCTTAATAAAAGAGTACTAACTACAGTTTCTTCTTTTTTACCTTTTACCTTCTCTAATACTTCTTGAAGAATTCTTGGATGTATATCTTGTGTTACCTTCATTGTATATCCTAAGTTATAAATAAAATCTCTAAATTTTTCTAACTTCTCTTCATCTGGATTTTCATGAATTCTATATACAAAAGGTAAGTTAGTCCAGAACATATGCTCAGCAATAGTTTCATTACAAACAAGCATAAACTCTTCTATTATTCTATTAGCTATTTCTCTTTCATATGGCTTTATATCAATAGGTTTACCATTATCATTTAATATTATTTTAGATTCTTCAAAATCAAAATCTATAGCCCCTCTTTTCATTCTCTTTTCTCTAAGAATTAAACAAAGCTCTTCCATTGTTTTAAAGTCATCTACTAAATAATCATATTTTTTAATAAGTTCTTCATCTTTATCCCTTAATATCTTAGTTACATCTGTATAAGTCATTCTTTCAGATGTTTTAATAACAGTTTCAGCTATTTCGTGATCACAAACTTTTCCCTTATTATCAATAGTCATAAAACAACTTAATGCTAATCTATCAACTTTAGGATTTAGTGAACATATCCCATTAGAAAGTTTCTTTGGAAGCATTGGTATAACTCTATCTATTAAATAAACAGATGTACCTCTTTTTAAAGCTTCTTTATCTAGTGGATTCTTTTCTCTTACATAATGTGTAACATCAGCAATATGAACTCCTAGTCTGTATTTACCATTATCTAATTTTTCTATAGAAACAGCATCATCAAGGTCTTTTGCATCTTCACCATCTATAGTAACCATTCTAAGATCTCTAATATCTTTTCTTCTTTTTATTTCTTTTTCTTCTATCTCCTCAGAAATTCCATCAGCATAAGCTAAAACCTTTGGTGGAAATTCCTCTGGAAGACCATGCTTCTTAATTATAGTTAAAATATCTAGTCCCTTTTCTCCTTTTTTACCTAAAACCTCTTTAACTATTCCTTCTGGGCTTCTTCTCTTTTCTGGCCATTTAGTTACTTCTACAATAACTACATCTCCATGTTTTGCTCCATTTTTATCTTTTTTTGAAACAAATATATCTTGATTTAATCTAGTATCTTCTGGAACTACAAATCCAAAATTTCTACTATCTTCATATACACCAATTATTCTACTATTTGCCCTTTCAAGTACCTCTACAACTTCTCCTTCTCTTTTCTTACCATTAATATCATCTCTAGTAATTTGTACAAGTACTCTATCATTATTCATTGCACCATTAATAAATGAACTTGGAATAAATACGTCTCTTTCCCCTTCTTCTTCTGGTATTAGAAACCCAAATCCTTTTTTATGTGCTTGAAGTTTACCTTTTATTAATCCTAACTTTTCAGGAACTGCAAACTTATCTTTCTTGGTTCTTACTATTGAACCTTCCAATTCCATTACTTTTAATGCCCTCTTAAAAGCCTTGTACTCATCTGGATTAATATCAAAAACTGCAACAAGCTCTTGAATATCCATAGGTCTATATGCTTCTTCTTTCATAAAGCTAAGTAATGTTTCTTTTATTCCCATGTAATTTCCTCCGTTTAAATTATATTTAACCTCATCCAATATTTTCTTATACGCACTATTTATTATAGTACCACATGTGAGTTTTTTTATTCAATAAGTAGTGCTTATAATATCCTTATTATATTTTATTCAATACCATACCTTTTCAATTCATAATAAATATAATAAACTCCTATATTATATTATTTACAAATTTTCGCTTAGTAAAAACAATTAATATAATTTTTCATTAGAAATTCCTAAAAAAAATAGATCACCATTCTTTAGTGATCTACATTATATTTTAAATTATATTTAAAACTACTGTATTTATAGCAAATAAAAGCATTGAAACTATAGTAACTTTAACTAACATCGCTTCTTTAGTCTTTGACTTATTCTTAGTAAAGAATGTTTCACCCTTGCTACCTTGAACTAACCCGCTTAATGCATCAGCTTTACTTTTTTGCATTAATATTGAAACAACAACTACTAATCCTAAAACCGCTTCTAAAACAAATAAAAAAGTCTTCACGGTTACACCTCCCATATTGTACTTTCGTGCATTTTCACTTAATTTTATCATAACATAATACAAATTATATATCAAGATTATTTACAAATAACTCCATTATTAAATATAATTACTTATGTATTATTATATTTTTATTACTTACTATTTTTATTATAAAATTACCATTGGCTTTATTTCTTAATATCTTAATAAAAAAAGTGCATATAATCAAAAAAGACTGCGCACATAAGTACAACAGTCTTTTTTCCTTGCCAAATAGCCTAGTTAAAGCACTCTAAAACCTTATATTTTAGTATTACTTTTCATCCAATTTGCTATTTACCAGTTTTATTGTTTTCTTTTATTCTTTTATATTGAAGAAAGCTTTCTTTCCTCTATATTCTGCTACATCATCAAGTTCTTCTGCTATTCTGATTAATTGATTATATTTAGCAACTCTTTCAGATCTTGCAGGAGCACCAGTCTTAATTTGACCTGCATTAACAGCAACAACTAAATCTGCTATAGTAGTATCTTCAGTTTCTCCACTTCTATGAGAAATAACTGCTGTGTAACCAGCTCTATTAGCCATTTCTATAGCATTTAAAGTTTCTGTTAAAGTACCAATTTGATTTAATTTAATAAGAATTGAGTTAGCAACTCCTCTATAAATTCCATCTTCTAATCTTTGAGTGTTAGTTACAAATAAATCATCACCAACTAATTGAACTCTCTTACCTAATCTATCAGTAAGTAACTTCCAACCTTCCCAGTCTTCTTCTGCCATACCATCTTCAATTGAGATAATAGGATATTTATTTACCCAGTCTTCAAAGAAATCAACCATTTCAGCTGCAGTTAAAGTCTTTCCTTCATGTTCTAATACATATTTACCATCTTTATAATATTCAGATGAAGCAGCATCTATAGCTATGAATATATCTTTTCCTGGTTCATATCCAGCTTTTTTAATTGCTTCTAAAATAACTTCTATAGCTTCTGCATTACTCTTTAAGTTTGGTGCAAATCCACCTTCATCTCCAACACCTGTTGAATATCCTTTTTCATTTAAAGTCTTCTTTAAAGCATGATAAACTTCTGCGCAAGCTTGAACTGCTTTATCAAAGTTATCAAATCCTACAGGCATAACCATAAATTCTTGAAGATCAACTGAATTATCAGCATGTGAACCACCATTTATTATATTCATCATTGGAACTGGTAATACTTTTGCATTTACTCCACCTACATATTGATATAAAGGTAATCCTAAATAATTAGCTGCTGCTTGCGCTACTGCTAAAGAAACACCTAATATAGCATTTGCTCCTAATTTACCTTTGTTATTGCTTCCATCAAGCTCTATTAACATTTTATCAATATATGTTTGATCGAAAACATTGCATCCTATTAATTCTTCAGCTATTGTATCATTAACATTTTCAACAGCCTTTAAAACACCTTTTCCCATATAATAATCCTTGTTTCCATCTCTTAATTCAACAGCTTCATAAATACCTGTTGATGCTCCTGATGGCACTGCAGCTCTTCCCATTGTTCCATCTTCTAGATATACTTCTACTTCTACTGTTGGGAAGCATCTAGAATCTAATATTTGTCTTGCTACAACATCTACAATTTCAACAAAATTTTTCATTTCATATCCTCCTTGTTTTTAACATTAAATGAAATATTTTATTCCAAACTCTAATATCTACCCATTTATTTTTTACAACAGAAAGAAATAATATTCATAAGTGAGCCTCCAAATTTTAATTTGGTTAGGCGAACTTACTCCTACGAGCAAATGCGAGTAGGAGTTTCCTAAAAAAAATATAAAAGTCAAAAGCTTAATAATATAATTCATATTACTTCTTAGCTCTTGACTCTTATATTTAAACACCTAATTATCTTAATATTCCTTTGCATAATATTGATTAATTTTCTGCTCCCATTCCGAAGCCCTTCTTTTATCTATTATATAAATTCCTCTTAAAAACTCCTCTAAAACATCTATTCCATCAAGACCTTTCATTAAATGCCTTGGATAATCGACCTTTCGTCTATAGCATTGCTTTGGATCAATAACCTTTAATCTCTCATTCTTATCAACATATATATCTCTACATCTTGCATCCAATTTGGTAAACTTTAAAGACTTAAATTCATTAATTAATCTGTATAAATTATATATAAGTTGCTGACTTAATCCATTTTCTTTGATATAGTCATCTAATCTTTTACCATTAACCATATCTCTTAATATATAATAATCTCCGTTTTTATATATCCTAGGAAAATATTTAGATTTTTTTACTTTATATAATATATCAGCTTCACTTTTACAAACATTTTTGTCTGTAAATATTTTTATAGCTCTATTACCAGGTACTTCATAAACAATTCCATTATGTCCCTCACCTAATAACTTAGCGTCTTTAAATAGACTTTCTATATCCTTATCGAAATCCGCTGAGTATGCATATGTTCTAGCCATTATAACCTACCTTAATTAATATTTGTACTATTATATTAATTACAATATGGATTTATAACAACTATAAATCATAATTGACTATAATTTTTAAAACGTCATAGATTAGTCACTATTACTGATTTTTTATCAGTTTATTTCTTAATTTATACCGTGATTTTTTACAGTAACTTTGATCCTATATATTTTTTCAAAAAATAAACCGTATGGCTGATATATTACTAATCTACCATACAGTTTATTTTTATATTTATCTATTTTTACCTAAGAATATAGCTGCTAAAACTCCTGGCCCTGCATGTGCTCCAACAACATTACCAACATAATTTATAATTACATCTTTAAATTTAACTTCTTGTAATATTATATTTCTTAATGCTTCAGCCTCTTCTAAACAATCTCCATGACATATATATAATACTTCGTTTTCAGTTTCTACAGCTCTTTCTTTTACTTCATTAGCTAAAAATCTTAATGCTTTCTTTTTACCTTTTATTTTTTCTCCTTGTACTAGCTTTCCTTCATCATCTAGATATGCAGATGGCTTAATATTTAAAAGGCTTCCAATAGTAGCTGTTGCACCTGATATACGTCCACCTCTTTTTAAATGATTTAAATCATCTATTAATATTGAATGTATTACTTTTCTTTTATTTTCTTCAAGCCATTCTACTATTTCATCTATACTTGCTCCATTATCTCTCATTTCACAAGCTTTTAAAACTAATAACCCTTGTCCCATTGAAACACTTGAAGAGTCAACTAATTCAATTTTTGCTTCTGGATATTCTTCAATTAAATTATTTCTTGCTATATTTGCGCTATTAAATGTACCACTTAAGCTTGATGATATTGATATATAAATTATTGAATCCCCATTTTTTATATATTTAGTAAACTCCTCTTCAAAATCATGAGCATTTATTTGAGATGTTGTAGGTGTAGCCCCATGTCTCATCTTATTATAAAACTCCTCATAACTTAAAGATTTTCCTAAATCATCTTTTATAGCTTGTCCTTCTAAGTTTAATATTAATGAAAGTAAAGCTATATTATTTTTATCTATATATTCTCTTTTTAAATCACATGCTGAATCTGTTATTATTTTTATTCCCATCTTGTTTCATCCTCCACTAACTTTATAATAGTTGTGTTTTTGTATTGTAAGGAAATTATATATGTAAATATTAATATTGTCAAATGTTTTGACTTTCAAACATTGTGTAATTCAAATTTCATTTCATATTACTTAAAAAATTTATATTAATTTTACTTATATTAAGTAACAAAAAGAGAGGGGTAACCCTCTCCTTATAATACTATTTTATTAAAGATTCACCTGTCATTTCAGCTGGAACATCTAAGCCCATTACTGTTAACATTGTTGGTGCTATATCAGCAAGCTTACCATCTTTTAAAGATTTACCTTCTGTATTATTAGATACCCATACAAATGGAACTGGATCAGTTGTATGTGCTGTGAATGGATTTCCTGTTGTGAAATCAATCATAGTTTCAGCATTTCCGTGGTCAGCAGTTATGAATACTGTTCCATCTAATTCTAAAACTTTATCTACAACTCTTCCTAAGCATGTATCTACAGCTTCAACAGCAGCCTTAGCAGCTTCCATTACTCCAGTATGTCCAACCATGTCTGGGTTAGCATAGTTTAATATAACCATGTCATATTTTCCTGAATCTAATCTATTTATTAATTCATCAGTTAATTCTGGTGCGCTCATTTCTGGCTTTAAGTCGTAAGTTGCAACCTTTGGAGATGCAATAAGAGCTCTATCTTCACCTTCGTTTTCTTTTTCAACACCACCGTTGAAGAAGAAAGTAACGTGAGCGTACTTTTCTGTTTCTGCTATTCTTAATTGATTTAATCCCTTAGAAGCAACATATTCACCTAAAGTATTAGTTATAGCTTCTGGTCTGTAAGCAACTTCAACACCTTCTAAAGTCTTATCGTATTGAGTCATTGTTACAAATACTAAATCTAAAGTTTCTCTTTCAAATCCTGCAAATTCTTTATCGTTTATAGCTCTAGTTATTTCTCTAGCTCTATCAGGTCTGAAGTTAAAGAATACTACTGAATCTCCATTCTTTATTGTTCCAACTGGAGCTCCATTTTCTTCAATAACGCATGGTAATACGAACTCATCTGATTTATTATCAGCATAAGATTTTTCCATGCATAGAGTAGCAGATGTAGCAGTTTCACCTTTTCCAAGTACCATTGCATCATAAGCTAATTGTACTCTTTCCCATCTATTATCTCTATCCATTGCATAGTATCTTCCTGAAATACTAGCAATCTTACCTACTCCGATTTCAGCCATATAGTTTTCTAATTCAACTACGAAATCTTTACCTGAACCTGGAGCAACGTCTCTACCATCCATGAAGCAATGAACATATACATTCTTAACTTCTTGCTCTTTAGCTAATTTTAATAATCCTTTTAAATGATCTATATGAGAGTGAACTCCACCATTAGATAATAATCCCATTAAGTGTAATGCAGAATTATCTTTTTTAGCATTTTCAATAGCTTTTAATAAAGCCTCGTTCTTGAAGAATCCACCTTCGTTTATTTCTTTAGTTATTCTAGTTAATTCTTGATATATAATTCTTCCTGCACCAATATTTAAGTGTCCAACTTCTGAGTTACCCATTTGTCCATCTGGTAACCCAACAAACATACCACTTGCTTGTAATTGTGAGTGAGGATAGTTTGCAACTAATCTATCATAATTTGGTTTATTTGCAGCAGCAACTGCATTTCCATCTCCTTCTGGAGCTATTCCAAATCCATCTAATATCATTAACATTACAGGTTTCTTCGCCATAATTCCCTCCAAATATATAAATACTTTTTTAGTTTCAAAAAAAGTGATAACTTTGTCTTTGTGAGTTTCATTATGCAATTAAAGTAGCCTGAATCTCACTCGTCATTAGTATCTTTAATTGAACCATGTTTATTATACTATAATTATTATTACTAAACAATATAGTTAGATTTCTGTAAACGATTGTCTAAAAAATTTTCTGATAATTTATTTTTTGCTAAATAACCCAAAAATATTATATACATATCAATCACTTAATATTTATTTAAAGTCATATAATGAACTATAACATTTACAAAGGATGGTTTGTTATGAAAAAACTTTTTATCTACTTTATCATTCTCACCTTAGTTTTAGTTATATCCTTAAATTTATTTTTATTCTATAATTCTTCATCTCTATCTAGCACTTTAAGTGATTCAAACAATATAAGAAGTACAATAACTGAATTAGATAAGTTTAAAACTACTATAACTGAAATGAGTGATGCTCAAGAGGCTTTTATATTAACTGGAAACTCTAAATATAAAGCTACTTACGAAACCTCACTAAATAGTGCTTATGATAATGCAAACTCGCTTGCAGATAACAATATTATATCCACAGAGGACAAAGATACTATTACTGATTTAATCAAAGATTATGACTGCATTAATGAATCTATTTTCAATAGTGATATAAGTTATCCTGTCTCTAGTGATCTTGAAACATTAGTTAATAACTCTAGTAATGCTAAATTAAAAATTCTTCACTCTGTTAGCAATCTTATAGCTGCTCACAGGGAGTCCCTTGAGGAATCCTCAAATAGTATTTCTCATACTATAGGCAATCAAAAAACTTTTGTCAGTTGGATTAGTAGTATTTTTACTGCTTTAATGGCTATCCCCCCATTATTAATAAAAAAATTTTCAAAGAATTCTAATAATATTAGCACTACTATTAATTCTTTAACATCTTCTAATACAACTACTTCTAATAATAATGCTGATTCTTCATCACTATCAGATTCAATTAGTGCATTAGAAACATTTTTTAATTTTCAAAATAATGTAGATGAAGTAAAAGAAGTTAGAAATCAATTAATTCAAAATGCTACATTGATTAATTATTTAAATGTTGTTGATTTTAACAACTCAGAAATGTCTAAAAACTATAACCATTGTAAAAATGAATTATCATCAATCATTAATGAATTTGTTAATATTGAAAAGAAATGTTCAGAAGATTCCTCAATAGATATATGTAATGAAATAAAATCAATAAAAATTGCCTTAGATAACCTTTCACTTTCTATAAACAATTTATATAAATATAACGAATATATGATTAATATAAGCAAATTACTTCTTAATAAGAATATTAATTCTCAATAATTTCATAATAAATATCCACCAGCTAAGCTGGTGGTTTTTCATGAGCCCTATAAGGGCAAGT
>UQQU01000101.1 GCA_900543325.1 uncultured Clostridium sp.
TTTAATTTGCTTTTTTCTTAAGAAATTTTACCAAAATAATTTGCCGTATAACACTATATCCATTTTCATCTATGCAACTTCTCGTGATCCACCCTTTACTATTTCCATGAACCCTATCTATATATTCTACTTTATTCTTTTTTATCGCTTGTCCCATCACTTCACCTCCTTTGTGCGACATCAATTATATCATACTTTTCTATATTTACTAAAATCTATAACTTTCCCCATTTCATTTTTAATTTCTTTATTTCTACTAAAATTTTCTCCTATTTCATTAATTTTTTCCTTTTCTCTTTTCTTTTTTAATCGCTCTTTAAACGCATTTATTGCTCTTTCTACAATTTCATCACTTACCTCTATGTACTCAAATGTTTTCTTATCTAAATATTCATAACTCCCATTTTCACCTCCTAAAACATATTCTACATAATCCTCCAACAATTCTTCATCTGACATTCTTTTATCATAATATCTTAAATAATGATTTATACTTCCACTTATTTTCATCCATAACTTTTTTTCGTCCATATTCTCCATCCATATATTTATTTTTTATTTTATATTAACTCATTTTTTTTATTTATATCAAATTTTAATGTTTACTTTTTCCCTATTTATTTGCTCTATATTTTATATAAGGAGGTGTATGTTTATGAATTCAGAGTTATTTAATTTTCTAACAACTCAAGGTATTTTTGCTTTGTTATTTGGATATTTATTGCTATATATTTTAAAACAAAATCAAATTCGAGAAGAAAACTATCAAAAAATAATTCAACAATTAAATGAAGTTCTTCCAACTATAAAAAATGATTTAGAAGATAATAAAAAGCAGATATTAAAAAATTAATATCTGCTTTTTATTATGTTAAGTATACCTTTTTCAATTTACTTATAGCTCTATTCTTAACTTGATTTATTGCTTGTCTTGACTTTCCAGTCTTTTTAGCAACCTCTGAAACACTATCTCCATTAAGAACAACTCTCTTTATTATACTTTTCTCATAACTATTTAAATTCTTAATAGCATCTAAAACTTCAATATTACTTTCTATAAGATTATGACCCCATACTATCTCTTCATAATTATAATCCTGATTACTTTTTTCTCTATCATTTTTTTTGATAGTCTAATATACTCATTTTTTAATGATTTAGAAAAATAAGATAATACTTGTTTATCTTCATAATTAATAATTGTTAACTCATCTATATTATTTATAAGTTTTATTAAAAAAACATATAAATCTTGCTTAGTATCTTCTCCATTTAATTTTCTTGAATATTTATTTATTATATTCTCAAAAATAGCCAATATATCTAATATACCCTCATTATTATTATTTTTTTTTACATCTATAATTTTAAAAATCAATTCTTTATTCATTAATTCCCCTCCCATTTCTAGAAAGAAAGGAATTATATAATAGTAAATATGTAATTATTCTACAAATTTATACAAAACTTTATTTATTTTTTCATTTTTTATAGTTATTCCCTAAAAATTTCTTATTTTTATATTTATAAATTTTATTATTTTATAAATATAAAAATATAAAAAATAATATGTTTACAAAAAAACACTTTCTTTACTTATATATATTTGTAAAATCAAAAACTAAAAGAAAGGATACATATGTAAATATGTAAAAGGTATAAAAATGAAAACTATTTTTAAAGAAGTCCAATTAATTAATACAGATGGCTCTGTAGAAATTATTGAAGAAGAAATGGTAGAAATAATTAATGAAAATGGGGAAAAAGAACTTATATTTAAAGGGCTTTTAGATAAGCAACAAAAAGCTGAAAAACTATTTCTAGCTAAATTAAAAAGTATAGGTATTAATAGTATTGAAGAATATAACGAAATAAAATTCCCTGAAGAATTTTCATTAGAAGTAAGACATGCTAGATTAAAAAGCTCTACATTAGATCCTGTTCCTGAATCTGAAAAATCTGAAAAATTTAAAGCTATTGAGAAATTAGAAAACGAAATCGATATGGATATTTTTAACAATTTAATCCAACCTCGTTCTGCTGGATACCATAGTTGTAATAACACAACTTCAATTTTAACTACTATGAATGGTAATAAATTATATCCATCTGAAAGATGTGTCTGGTTTGAAGGTGGAGATAGAATCATGATGTTAAAATCAAATGGTACCTTTGGAGATGACTACGTTGCTCAAAGCTCAAGTAAATTAATACGACTAAGAAAATTAGTATTACACGCAATGGATTACTGTCTAAGACTTAGAGGCAGTCGTGTAGAATTATCTGATTTAAATGATAGTTATTTAGGATGGCTTAACTATAAGGATAGTGTAAGAGGGCATTTTAATAACATTTCACCTGATTTTAAAGCTGGAAATACAAAACAATATTTAGCTCAAATAGCAGGATACTGGATTAATTTTGAGGGAACAGGTAGTAATACAGGAACATTCTATCCAGCTAATTGTTTTGTAAGAACAAATCTAAAAACTGCCTCTGGTGCTTCAACATATTGCATGTATGGTTTAAAATAATAAAAAATAGTAGATTATTAAGAATATCTTAGAAAATATTTTAACTTTATAGACAACAAATATAAAATATATAAATAAATGAAAAATGAGAAATAACCTAATTATTTCTCATTTTTCATTTATTTATATATAGCTTTTTAAATTCTTGGAATTTATAAGAAATTTATGATAATATAATACTATATTCCATTTATTATTATTGTTTTTAGTAAAAATATATTTTAAAAGGATGAAATTTAAATGAAAATTTTAAAAATAATTATGATGCTATTACTTAGCTTAGTATTCATAGGATGTACTATAACTGAAAACTCTACTAGTACTAAAGAAAATGAAGATTTGCTTGTAGATGATAAATCTAAAATTGACACAACTTCAAATGAAGACAATAATTCTTTAAGTAATACATTAAGTAATAAAAATAGTATTCCAATAGATAGCAATATAGTAAATATTACTGATTTAAAAACTAGAAATACAGCCATTTTAAATGAATATATAAGAGCTATTGGTATAGTAAAAAAGTTTTGTCTTAATAATTCATTAAATCTAACTTATATAGAACCCATTAGTGATAGAGCTTTAAAACTTAAAGAATCTTATAATGGTGAAGTTAGCTTGCTACTTAATGATTTGTCTAATTCCGGTGCAGAAACAGTAAACTATTTTACAAATGACGAAAATCTAAATGTAGATTTAAGCATAGGAATTACTGAAGCATCTAAGCATATTGATGGTAACTTAATAACATTAGGTCAAACATATTATTCGGTAGTATATAAATCTTCAATTAAAAATATTGATAATTCATTTAAATTTAAAGATTCTAAATTAAATGAATTTAGAAATATGATACTTCAAGATTCATCATTAAATTATGATAAATTAAACGATTATGTAAAAAAAATCTACTTAGGAGAATATAACAGTAATACTGTATTTTTAAATAAAATTGATGACGATCAGTATGAAATAATTAGAATAGAAAATAATACTTGTTATTATACGCTTGTATATGATCCTCTACTATAAAATATAAATTTCTCTTCGATATTATGTATTTATTCAATTTATAAAAGTTATCTACTATTCTAAAAAGTATATATTTATTAAATAAACTGCTGAAACTTAATTCTCAGCAGTTTATTTATTTTATTCAATTCTTTAAAATGTTTACTTTAATACTATTATTTTATTTATATATTATAAGGGAGGTGAACCCAATGAATACAGAAGTATTTAACTTTTTAACAACACAAGGAGTTTTTGCTTTATTATTTGGTTATCTTCTATTTTATATTCTAAAACAAAATCAAATTCGAGAAGAAAATTATCAAAAAATAATTCAGCAACTAAATGAAGTTCTTCCAATAATAAAAAGTGATTTAGAAGATATAAAAAAGCAGATATTAAAAAATTAATATCTGCTTTTTTATTATGTTAAGTATCCCTTTTTCAATTTACTTATTGCTCTATTCTTAGCTTGATTTATTGCTTGTCTTGATACCCCCATATAATCTGCTACTTCACTTATTGACAAATAATTGATATATATTAATTTCATTATGTATGCTTCTTTCTCTGTTAATACTTCAAATAAACTTAAAACTTCAACTTCTGAATCAAACTCTTCATATCCTATTTCAATCTCCAAATTTAATTCCATCTCACTATTTTTTATCTTATCATTTTTTTTAGATAATTTTATATACTCATACTTTAAGGCTTTAGATATATATGCAAATATTGCTCTATCATCTTCAAATTTATTTTCTTCTGGTAATTTATTTATTATTTCTAATAAATGTAATAGTAGATCTTGTCTAGTATCTTCCCAATTTATTGATTTTGAAAGCTTATTTATTAAAGGGTTAAATACATTTATAATCTCTTTAAATATTTCTTTATTGCCATTTCTGTATTCTTCTATATTTTTATAAATTGTGTTTCCCATAAATAAACACCCCCTATTTATATAAAAGCAAACAAACGTTCGGTTTGTAAACATAAAAAATTATTTTTCTCTATGTTTACAAATCTAAGTTATTTAGACTTTTATATATATGACCGGTCAATTAAAGGAATCCTAAATTAAGTAAAAGTTAACTTCTGAAATATATTTTTTATTGAAAAGGAGAAATCAATTATGTTATTACAATTAGGTGATATAGGAGATAATGTTAAATATCTTCAATATGGATTACACATTTTATGTTGCTCACCAAATGGATTTGATGGTGAATTTGGTGACGGTACACTTACTGCTGTAAAGAAATTTCAATCTAAATATGGATTAGTTAGTGATGGAATAGTAGGTGATGTTACTTGGAATACTTTAAAAAATGAAATTACTACAATTCAATCTCAATTAAATAAAAAAGGTTTTAATGTTGGAACTGTTGATGGTATAGCTGGCGCAGCTACTTATAATGGTGTTATTTCATTCCAAAGTAAAAATGGATTAACTGCTGATGGACAAGTTGGATCTGCTACTTGGGATATTTTATTTGATACTATATCTGGTGGAAATAGCTATAGTAGAATATTAAAAGTTACTTCCCCTTTAATGTATGGTGAGGATATTAGAGCCGTTCAAAATAAATTAAATTCTTTAGGCTATGTTGCTGGTACTGCTGATGGTTACTATGGTAATATGACTAGAGATGCAATTATTAACTTTCAAAGTAAAAAGGGACTTGATGCTGATGGTGAAGTTGGTCCTACTACTTGGAGTGCTTTATTTAATACTTCAACCTCTGGTGGAAGTGGCTATAGTAGAATATTAAAACTTACTTCTCCTTTAATGTATGGTGAAGATATTAGAACTGTTCAAAATAAATTAAATTCTTTAGGCTATAATGCTGGTACTGCTGATGGTTATTATGGTAATGATACTAGAAATGCAGTTATTAATTTTCAAACTGCAAGAGGAATTGATATTGACGGCGAAGTAGGTCCTACTACTTGGAATACTTTATTTAATATTTCTATTTCCGGAGGAAATGGAGTAACAAGCAATATCAGAAAAATATTTATTGACCCTGGTCATGGTGGAAATGATTCTGGTGCTCCTGGAAATGGATTATATGAAAAAAATGTTGTATTATCAATGGCTAAAAAGGTAGGAAATATTTTAATTTCAAAAGGTTTTGATGTTAAATTTAGTAGAACTACAGACCAAACTGTTTCATTATCAGATAGAGCTGCACAAGCTAACGCTTGGGATGCTGATCTTTTTGTATCTATACACTGTAACTCAGCTACTAGTTCTTCAGCTAATGGAACTGAATGTTATACACACCCAACTGCTAATGCCTCAACAAAATCACTATCAAAAAATATGTCAGCAGCATTAGCAAGTAAATTAGGACTTACTAACAGAGGTCATAAAGAATCAAATTTTGCAGTTTTAAGATTATCTAATATGCCAGCTATTCTTATAGAAACTGCATTCATTAATAATGCAAATGATGCTAATAAATTAAAAACTAGAGAAAATGATTTTGCTTCTGCAATAGCAAATCAAATTGCTAATACTTCTATAGATAACTCTAATGGAGGATCATCTAATGGGAATACTAGTGCTGAATATAGTAGAAATTTAGAAGTTACTTCTCCTTTAATGTATGGCGAAGATATTAAAGCTGTTCAAAATAAGTTAAATTCTTTAGGTTATAATGCTGGTACTGCTGATGGCTACTATGGTAATGACACTAAAAATGCCGTAATTAAATTTCAAAAAAGGTTTGCGATTACAGCTGATGGTATTGTTGGTCCTACTACTTGGAAGTATCTTTTCGAAACAGGCGCATCTGCTGATGATATATTAGAAGTAGCTGGGAATATTGGCTTATTTGAAAATAGTAAGTTTACTTTTCCTGACTTTAATAAAGAAAGTTTTGAAGTTCTCTTATCAATGTTTCCTACTATATCTTTAAAGGGAGTGATAGGATTTTCAAGCACAATATCAGGGGAAACAACAAATAGTATTTTAAATTTAAATTTAACACCTAAAACTATTACAACTAATATACTTAACGACTTAACAGGGCTTAATGTTAAACATAATATTGATAAAGATACCCTTGAAGCATCAATAGCAACATTAACAGCAAAACAAAATATAAATAGTTACTTAAATTATTCTGTTGGTTTAAATAACCTTGGTGCTCTTGAAATTACGGTTGAATCATGTATTCCACCTAATACTAGTATTAGTTTCAATGGAAAAACTATAAAATTGGGTATAAAATTATATCAAAGACTTATAATTACAATAAAGCCTCGAATAATGCCTAATCCTTCTGAAACTGGGCTAGTTTCCGAAATAACTATTCCACTTTATAAGCCTGAATCAGAAATATCTGCTGGTGAAACTATAATACAAGGTTTAAGATATACTGCTGCAATAGGCGTAGTTGGTATCATTATTGTTGCTGGTGCTAAGCTTGTAGCCGCTGCAATAGCTGGTGGAGCTAGCGGTGGTCTAGGACTTGCTTTTTTATTAGCATTTTGTATATTAAAATAAGGTCCTCATGTAAAAATTATTTTAAAATTTAAAACTTATTTACTAAGTATTCTTTCTAAATAAATAAATAAGTAAAATATAGATCCTGCAATCAATATAAGAATTAAATCAATAAATAGTTTTTTTAGTATTCTCAAGAAGTTCTTCATATTAATTTTCTCCTTTAAATATGTCGTATATATTTTTGTATAATATATTTACTAGTTAATTCTTTATACAAATTATATTTTTTTACCTTTTATGGTATAATTAATTAAATTATACCATAAAAGGAGTTGAATTTATGAAGATTATTTATACAAATAATTATACTAATTATACTGATTATATAAAATTTATTAACTCAAAGCTTAAAAAGATTTCATATTCAGTTGTAATTGTATTAACTTTAATATTATTATGGAGTTATTTTGAATGGTTTAATAATGGATTTACAGATATCCAATTAATATTACTTAATATTAATGCAATAATTTATATAGTAGCATTTCTTTGTGTTCCTAAGATGTATAGTATAATTAGTATGAAAAGATTAACTTCATTTATATCATCATATAAACTACTATCACCAAAGGAATTAGAAATAAAAGAGAAGAAAATAATTCTTACATTTGCTACTGGTACAGTAAGCGAGTTTACAATTAAAGACATAAAAGGCTTCGAGAAGCTTAATAATTGTTTATATATTATTAGAAAAGATACTAATAATGCATTAAGATTTATGCCTATTATACCCATTGATGTATTTGAAAATGAAGAATCTAAAAAAGAATTTAAAGAGTTACTTTCCAAAAAATAAGTAAAAAACTGCGCAGAATTATTCTTCTACGCAGTTTTTTCATTTTTATATTTTAAATTTTACGGTTTTAAGCCATTTGTAAGGGGTAAAAACACCACTATAAGTTTAGCTCCAGTAAACTTTCATGTAAAATTGTATTTTCACCACATTAAAATTTTAATATTCTTGTTCATAAATTAATTAAATAACAAATTGTTCATTAATTATTTTATGAACAAAATTAAATTTAAACTTCTCTACTAAAAATAAAAAAAGTGAAATTTCATGCGGTATACATAAAATTTCACTTTTTCATTGTTCTATTTTACTGCTTTTAACTTTGCAATATCATTCCAATTCTTTGCTGTTGCTTCTTCAACAAAACATAAATCATTTTTAATCCCTGTAATATCTTCAGCACTTCTAGCAACTTGATCGTAAGTTATGTCAATCTTCTTTTCAATTCTATCTAGCTTTTCATTAACTTTCTGTTGTTCATCTTTTATCCCAGTAATATCTAGTTGAATAGCCTTCAAAATTTCTAATATTTCTTTTTCCATATATTCTACTCCTTTAATTTCATTAAATAAGCTTTGATTTACTTTTTTATTATATCACAAAAGGACACTTTTTAGGTGTCCTTTATAGAGCAAAAATTCTATGGAAAATTTGCAAATCAAAACTTATATCAAGTATATCATTTTTATAAATAACATTCTATTAAACTTTTAAAAAGTTTAATTAAAAAAGTATTTAATCTTAAATATTTTCTACCGCCTTACGTATTAACTTACTCATTACGCTACTCTCCACTCCGTTACTTAATACTCCAGTTGGTTATCAAAAAAATATAATTAATACTCTCTATCTAAATCTTTAAGTTTTTTTACTTTAATATTTCTTATCTAAACCTCATACTATTTTCTCTTCTCTTATCTACAAGATCTATTGCCCTAGGTAATGCTGGTGCTATAATATCCTCTGTTGTTGCTAACCTTCCATACTCAGAAATTACAAAAAATCCATTAATTAATTCTAAAAGTATTTGAGTATTTCTATCAGTATTATTGCTAGAATTTTTTATTTCTTTCATATCAAATTTGATTTGTTCTGATACTTCTTTTGCTATTATTTTAATCATAGCTTCTGTTGTAATATCTGAATTTTGTCTATGCTCTCTAATTATTAAATCTAATGCTTCACTACTGTATTTTAAATTATTTTTCTCTTTAACTTCTTCTATGTACTCCACATTTTTTTCTGTCATTTTATATTCTTTTCTTATTCTTGCCATATTACTTAACTCCTTTTCTTTTTTTATTAAGGTGTTTCCCCTCACTATATCTCACTCATAAACTAAAAAAAGTTTAATCAAATCCAAATATGAATTATAAAATATCTTAACTGGAAATTACACCTACAGATATTTTATAAGAGCATAAAGAGAAACTGCTATCAAAATCTTTGATAGGCTAGGCAAAGCCTAGCGTTTCTGTGCTATCAAAAAAATTTCCAAATGTCCCACCTTGCCACATAAAAACCGTATCTAAACCGTATGCAATCCGACTCTTTATCGGTAGTTATTTTCTTAATTTTATCATATATTTCTTTAACCTCAAACTATTTTTTTATAAAAAAATGGAGCCACTGCTCCATAAATAAATAATCCCCCTAAAATATAAATAGTATTAGTTTATTGCATAACCCCCAAAACTTTGTTTTGGTGCGGTTTTACAAACTCA
>UQQU01000102.1 GCA_900543325.1 uncultured Clostridium sp.
AGCAAAGAGGATACACCTGTTCCCATACCGAACACAGAAGTTAAGCTCTTTAGCGCTGATGGTACTTGGTGGGCGACCGCCTGGGAGAGTAAGACGTAGCCACGTAATCTTTTTTTATTTTTATATTGAAACGTAGATTTTTGGTATTTGATTTTAGATAGTAAATAATATTAGAAGTTATTTTTTAGTATAATAGCATAAAATACCACATTAAATTAAGTTTAATGTGGTATTTTGCATATATAATATCCATAATATGTAAGAATCCATATAAGATAAGATTTAATTATTATAAGAATAAAATTTTACTTTTATCTATTTGATACTTTAAATTTAGCAAAATAAAGGATATTATAGAAAGTATATCTATAATTATATTATTAGTTACGGAATATTGCTTAAATGTATATAGGAGGAATGGAATGATATTTTACGAGAAAAAACACAAAGAAACTGGAAAGGAATATGCATATAGAGTATTAAAAGAGAATATAATGTCTTTAGAGCTGAAACCAGGGGAATTATTAAGTGAATCAGATCTATCAGAAAAGTTAAGTATATCAAGGACACCTATAAGGGAAGTAATAATGAAATTAAAAGGTGAGCATTTGATAGAAGTTAAACCTCAAGCGGGTACGTATGTATCATTAATAGATAAAGAGATGATAGATGAAGCTATATTTATGAGAAAGTTATTAGAAAAAGGAGTTTTAAAGGAAGCTTGTACTGAATTTTCTGAAGAGATGTTTATGGAATTAGAAAAAAATCTATTTGCACAAAAACTAGTTTTAAACAAAGATGGTAAAGAAAGTGAGTTTCATAATTTAGATAAAAAATTTCATAGATTAATATTTATAGGATGTAATAAAATTAATATTTGGGAAAGTATCATGAAGATAAGTACTCATTATAATAGAATGAGATTATTATCTGAGACGAAAATAGATAAAGCCCAAATAATAAAGCAGCATGAAGAAATGATAGCTATAATTAAAAATAAAGATTTTAATAAAATTGATGAATATATTGAGAAGCATATAGTTGCACCTGCTAATGAATGGAATAAACTAATAGATGATAATGAAGAAATAAGAATGTATTTAAAATAAGTTTAAATTTATATGAAAATATATATTTAAATTAAATAAATCTATTTAAAGATAATGAATAAAAGAACCTCTTTTTAAAACATACTAGATGTATGATTTTAAAGGAGGTTCTTTTTATGAGAATAAAAATACATTATTATAATTAATAAAAAATATAAGTAAAATTAAACTAAATTTTTATATAATATGTAAGAAAATGATAGTATATGCTGCTTTAGTTTTAGATAAATAGTTTAATTAATTTTATTTTATAATAAAGTATAAAATCTATATTACAATAATAATGTTATTAATTGTAAAAAAATATAAAAATTATAAGAAAACGGTTGTACAAAAAGAACAAGTATGTTAGTATACTAATAGAAGTTTTGCAACATTAATAGATAAAAAAATAACAATTACTTTGTTGTAAAAGCTTAAGTATGGATTATATAATAGATACAATAATAACTTATAAATAATAATAATAATAAATTACAGTTATAATAATTATGATTTAGTATACAAATATAAAAAATTTTACAAATATTAGTATACTAGTATGTATTATGTAACCATATATAAAAAGGGATAGTAAAATATATTTAAGGAGAAGGAAAATGGACATAGCAAACAAACAAGTCTTAGAATCAAGTAAAGTAAAACCTTTTGGAATGCAGGACAAAGTTGGATACATGTTAGGGGATTTTGGTAACAGTTTATTATTCAACTTCATAGGAAGTTACTTATTAGTATTTTACACAGATGCATTTGGAATAAGTGCAGCTGCAGTGGGTACTCTTATGGCAGTATCAAGGGTATGGGATGCTATAAATGACCCAATGATGGGAGTTTTTGTAGATAAAAGAAAACCAGGAAAAGATGGGAAGTTTAGACCTTATTTAAAACATATGGGTATACCACTAGGAATATTCACAGTATTAACATTCTTAGTTATACCTAATATGCCAGAAGCAATGAAATTACCTTATGCATATATAACTTACATAGGATTTGGTATGGCATATACTGCTATAAATATACCTTATGGTTCATTAGCATCAGTTATGACTAACAATCCAGTCGAAAGAACAGAGTTATCTACTTGGAGAAACTTAGCAGCAACATTCTCAATGATAATACTTATGATTTTAACACCTAAGTTAGTATTTGATGCTTCAGGATCTGTTTCAGTAAAAGGATTCTTAATAGCATCAGTATTATATGCTGTAATAGCTAACATAGCTTACAGATGTTCTTATTCAATGACAACTGAAAGAATAGTTGTTGAAGTTAAAGAAAATGCTCCTAAATCAAACTTTGGAGAAACTTTAAAGACTTTATGTACAAATAGAGCTTTGATAGGATTAATATTAAGTTCATTAGGTACTTTAACAGCAATGTTTATACCAAATGCTTTAAATGCTTATTTATTTAAAGATTATTTCCAACAACCAGGATTATTAAGTATAGCAGGATTACTTCCAATGGTTGGTACATTTGCAGCATTACCATTTGCAAGTAAATTAGTTGCTAAGTTTGGTAAGAAAAACGTTGCCACTTACTGTGGTATATTATCTATAGTACCTTATGCTATATTAGTATTCTTCCCAAGCAAAAATGTATGGATGTATTTAGGATTAATAACTATATCTGGATTTGGATTAGCATTATATAATATGCTAGTATGGGCATTAGTTGGTGATGTTGTTGATTATCAAGAATACTTAAGTGGAAAAAGAGAAGAGGGTACAGTTTATGCTGCTTATTCATTAGCTAGAAAATTAGTTCAAGCTATAGTTGGAAGTATAGGTGGATTTGCGCTTGCTGCAATAGGATATCAATCAGGTGCAGCCACTCAAGCTCCAGAAGTTGCAGAAAGTATAAGAACTATAATAACTGTAGTACCTTTAATAGGGTTTATATTTGGTACAGTATGTCTTAAGTTCGTATACAACTTAAGCAATAAAACATTAAATGAAGTAAATGAAGAATTAGAGAGAAGAAGAGATCAATAATTATTATAAATAAAAAGGAGTTATCAAATGATAACTCCTTTTTTATATATATGGCCTTTATGAAATCGTTTATTTGAAATGGTATTTTCGAAAAAATGTAACAAAAACAATAGGAAAAAGGTTGCAATATTAATCTCGGTGTGCTAGTATACAAGTATAGATATTAATACGTGATTTTGGGAGGCAAAATAATTATGAAACTACCATTTAATGTTGATTTAAAAAATAAAGTTGCAGTAGTAACAGGGGGATCTGGAATACTATGTGGAGCTATGGCAGAAGCATTAGCTGCATGTGGTGCAAAGGTTGCAATACTTGCATTAGGACAAGAAGGTTGTGATGCTAAAGCAGAGCAAATAAAAGCTGCTGGAGGAACTGCGATAGGAATAAATACTAATGTTTTAGATAAAGAGAGTATAAAAAGAGCTCATGAAATAATATTAAAAGAATTTGGTCCATGTGACATATTAATAAATGGGGCTGGTGGAAACCACCCAAAAGGAACAACAACTAATGAATACTTATTACCAGAAGATTTAGACAATGAAGAATTAACAACATTCTTTGATTTAGATCCAGAAGGTGTAAAATTCGTATTCGACTTAAACTTCTTAGGAACATTACTTCCATCACAAGAGTTTGCTAAGGATATGATAAACAGAGAAGGTGCTACAATAATAAACATATCTTCAATGAATGCTTATACACCACTTACAAAAATACCTGCATACTCAGGAGCAAAAGCTGCAGTAACTAACTTCACTCAATGGTTAGCTGTTCATATGTCAAGAGTAGGTATAAGAGTAAATGCAATAGCACCAGGATTCTTCGTAACAGCTCAAAATGAGAAGTTATTATTTAACGAAGATGGAACTCCAACTGCAAGAAGTCAAAAAATATTAAATAGTACTCCAATGGGAAGATATGGAGAAGCTCACGAGCTAATAGGAACATTATTATACTTAGTAAATAATGATGCTTCAGGATTCGTAAACGGTGTATGTATACCTGTTGATGGAGCATTCTCAGCATATTCAGGAGTTTAATATTTAGGGGGAATATATTATGCTAAATAAAATAAAAAATGAAGGTGTAGTAGCAGTAATTAGAGCTAAAGATCATGAAGAAGCTTTAGGATATATAAATGCTTGTTTAAATGGTGGAGTAAAAGCAATCGAACTTACATATACCATACCAAATGTAGTAGAACTTATAAAGCATGTTAGTGAAAATTACAAAGATGCATTAGTAGGTGTAGGAAGTGTATTAAATGGAAAAATGGCTAAAGATGCAATAGAAGCAGGTGCTGCTTATGTTGTAAGTCCAGGTTTTTCAGATGAAGTAAACACTGTATGCCAAGAAATGAACACATTATACTTACCAGGTTGTATGACTGTAACAGAAGTTATGAATGCTTTAGAAAAAGGAAATAAAATGGTTAAATTATTCCCAGGTGAAGTATTTGGACCGAAATATGTTAAAGCAGTAAAAGCTCCAATACCTCATGTTGAAATAATGCCAACAGGTGGAGTTTCTATAGATAATATAGAAGAATGGTTTAAAATGGGAGTATCTTGTGTAGGAGTAGGAAGCTCGCTTTTAGGTGCAGGAAGTTTAGAAGATATAGAAAATCTAGCTAAAGAATTTAAAAGTAAAATCTCTAAAATTAGAGGATAATAATACAAATGTTTAGTAATGGAAATAAAGT
Source organism: uncultured Clostridium sp. (assembly GCA_900543325.1). Classification (GTDB taxonomy): domain Bacteria; phylum Bacillota; class Clostridia; order Clostridiales; family Clostridiaceae; genus Clostridium. Next base: position 4,815 of record UQQU01000102.1, read on the forward strand.
ATTAGGCTTTGGGGAAATAATGCTAAGACTTACTCCTACTAATTTCCAAAGAGTAATACAAGCTGAATCTTTTGAAGCAACATATGCTGGAGGAGAAGCAAATGTTATTTGTAGCTTAAGTATGTTCGGACATGATACAAAAATGATTACTAAATTACCACAAAATGTATTAGGGGATAAGGTAATAAGAGCTATGAATGCTTTTGGTGTTGATACAAAAGATATTGTTAGAGGGAATGGAAGATTAGGAATATATTTCTTAGAACAAGGACATGGAGTTAGAAATTCTGATGTAACATATGATAGAGAGTATTCAGCAATATCAATGGCTACTAAAGAAGATTTTAATTTAGATAAAATACTAGAGGATGTTAAATTAATACATATATCTGGTGTAACACCAGCATTAAGTAAAAATTTATATGATCTTTCTATAGACTTTATAAAAGCTGCTAAAGAAAGAGGAATACTAGTATCTTATGACTCAAACTATAGATCAAAATTATGGAGTTTAGAAGAAGCTAGAAGTTTTATGTTGGAAGTACTTCCTTATGTAGATATAGCTTTTTTAGGTATACTAGACTTTATAAATATTTTAGAGTACAGACCACAAGAAGAAAAGAATTATGAAGCTAAGTTAGCTGATTTTTATAAAGAATTATTTGAAAAATATCCAAATATAAAATATGCAGCATCTACTAAGAGAATTGTAAATTCAGTAAATAATAATTCACTACAAGGATTCTTATTTAGTAAAGACATATTACATATGTCTAGAGTTCATACTTTTGACATCTTAGATAGAGTAGGTGGAGGAGACTCATTTACAGCTGGAATATTACATGGAATATTAAATGATATGGAAAGTAGCCAAACTGTTGAGTTTGCTACATGTGCAAGTGCACTAAAACACAGTATAAGAGGAGATATAAACATGGTTGATTTAAAACAAGTTGAAACTCTTATGAATTGTGGAATAGAAAATATAAATAGATAAAAATAATTTTAATGTAAATTATACCTAGTATAAGTATTTAAAAATATAAAAGTAAAATATGAGTGGGAGGAAATACGATCATGCAAATGACATTTAGATGGTATGGACAAGATGACCCTGTTAAAATAGAGTACATCCGTCAAATACCAGGAATGAAAGGGATAGTAACAGCAATATATGACATACCAGTAGGAGAAGTTTGGCCATTAGATAAAATAATGGAATTAAAAGCTTCTGTAGAAAAACACGGATTAGAATTATCTGTAATAGAAAGTGTACCTGTACACGAAGATATAAAATTAGGATTACCTACTAGAGATAAGTACATAGCTAACTACTGTGAAACTATAAGAAACTTAAGTAAAGCAGGAATAAAGACTATATGCTACAACTTCATGCCAGTATTCGACTGGACAAGATCTGACCTTAACTATGAATTAGAAGATGGATCTACTTGTCTAATATACGATGAAGCTACAGTTGCTAAAATGGACCCAGCTTTAGGTGAATTAGAGTTACCAGGATGGGATACTTCATATGGTGAAGGTGGATTAGGTGCTTTACTTGATCAATACAAAGATATAGATGAAGAAAAATTATGGGCTAACTTAGAGTACTTCATAAAAGGTATAATGCCAACTGCTGAAGAGGAAGAAGTTAAAATGGCTATACACCCAGATGATCCACCATGGGGAATATTTGGATTACCAAGAATAATAACTAACTTCGAAAACTTAGATAGATTCTTAAACTTATACGATAGTCACTACAATGGAGTAACTTTATGTACAGGATCTTTAGGATGTACTAAGACTAATGATGTAGTTAAAATGATAAAATATTTCGGTGGTGAAAGAAATAGAATACACTTTGCTCACTTAAGAAATGTATTAATAACAGGAGATAGCAGTTTCAACGAAGTAGCTCACTTATCTGAAGCTGGATCATTAGATTTCCATGCTATAGTAAAAGCTTACTTAGACTATAACTTCGATGGACCATACAGACCAGACCACGGTAGAATGATATGGGGAGAAACTGGTAGACCAGGATACGGATTATATGATAGAGCATTAGGTGCTGTATATGTAAATGGGTTAAAAGAAGCTATATTAAAAGAAACTAAATCAAAAAGTGAATGTGAAGAAACTTTACTTGAAGGGGTTTCAGTTCAAGGTTAATTGAAAGTAAATAATAAATCATTATAAATATAACTAAAGCTCTTGTATAAACAAGAGCTTTTAGTATAAAAGTTTAAAAATATTATTTTGGAGAGGAGTAATTTAGATGAAAAAATTTATGGATGATAATTTCTTATTATCAACAGATACAGCAGTAACTTTATATCATGATTTTGCTAAAGATATGCCAATATGTGATTATCACTGTCACTTAAATCCAAAGGAAATAGCTGAGGATAAGAGATACAATAACATAACTGAAATATGGTTAGGTGGAGACCACTATAAGTGGAGAACTATGAGAAGTTTTGGTATAGAAGAAAAGTACATAACTGGAGATGCTACAGATTATGAAAAATTTGAAGCATTTGCAAAAGTTATGCCTTACTTAATAGGAAACCCGATGTATCATTGGTCACACTTAGAACTAAAAAGATATTTTGGGATAGAAGAAACTTTATCTCCAAAAACTTGTAAATCTATATGGGATAGATGTAATGAAATAATAAATAGTGAAGGTTTCAGTGCTAGAGCTATGATAAAAAATTCTAATGTTAAGTACATAGGAACAACTGATGATCCAATAGATAACTTAGAATATCACATAGAAATAGCTAAGGATGAAAGCTTCGACTGTGAAGTTAGACCAAGTTTCAGACCTGATAGAGCTGTAAAGATACACGGAGAAGGATTTGCTGAGTACATAGTTAAATTAGGCGAAGTTGAAGGTACTGAAATAAAGGATTATGAAACATTGTTAACAGTATTAGAAAAAAGATTAGACTTCTTCGTTGAAAATGGATGTAATATAACAGACCATTCTTTAGAAAGAGTTTACTTCAGAAATACAACTATGGAAGAAGTAGATGCTATATTCAAAAAAGCTTTAGCTGGAGAAACTTTAACTATAGAAGAAATAGAAAAGTACTCTACATTAACAATGATAAGCTTAGGAAGAATGTATAGCAAACGTGGTATGGTAATGCAATTACACATAGGAGCATTAAGAAACAACAACACTAGAATGTTCAAGAAATTAGGAGCAGACGTAGGATTCGATAGTATAGATGATGGAGAAGTTGCAACTAGTTTATCTAGATTATTAGACTCATTAGACATAACAGATGAACTTCCAAAAACTATATTATACTGCTTAAATCCTAAAGATAATGAAGTTCTAGGAACAATGTTAGGAAACTTCCAAGGTGGAGGAGTAGCTGGTAAAATACAATTTGGTTCTGGATGGTGGTTCAACGATCAAAAGGACGGAATGGAAAGACAAATGATGGCTCTATCTCAGTTAGGACTTATAAGCCAATTCGTAGGTATGTTAACTGACTCTAGAAGTTTCTTATCATACACTAGACATGAATACTTCAGAAGAATATTATGTAATTATATAGGTGGACTAGTAGAAAATGGAGAATACCCAGCTGATATGGATATATTAGGTGAAATAGTACAAAATATATGTTATAACAACATAGAGAAGTATATACAAAGCAAGGTATATGTTCCAACAATATAGAAAAATATTTACAAGATTAATATAAATAAATGAAAAAAGCTACTTTAAAGTAATTTAAAGTAGCTTTTTACTTTGAATATGATACTTTTAGTAGTCGAACTTAAAAAAGTTCGTAAATAGATTCTTCAAGGCTCTTGTTATTT
>UQQU01000103.1 GCA_900543325.1 uncultured Clostridium sp.
AAATTCTAGGCGAAAATTTCACCGTTCCCGGAAAATAAATATTTCATTTTTTCGCCCCATGTAATGCACAATATTTTTCAATTGTAAATCTATAAAAGGAAGCCTAGAAAGGCTTCCTTTTACTCATAAAGAAATTTATAAACATTATATCTTGTACTAACCTTATCAACATACTTTTTCGTTTCTTTAAAAGGAATGTATGTTAAATTTTCTCCATCACTTGAATACTCTGGATCATTAAGCCATTTCGTTACATTACCACTTCCACCATTGTAAGCTGCTAATGCTAAACTTAAATCGCCAAACTCTTTTAGCAAGTTATTTAAATACCAACATCCAAATTCGATATTAATTTCGGGTTCATAAAGCATATTAGTATTAAAATTATCAACTTCTAACTTGCTTGCAATCCATTCTCCAGTAGAATCCATAATTTGCATTAATCCTTTAGCTCCCTTGTTTGATTCAGCTTCTGTATTGAAATTACTTTCTGTCTTTATAACTGCTAAAACTAAAAGTGGATCTAAGTTATATTCATAACTATATTTATTTACTATTTCCTCATACTTATATGGATATAGATATTTTCTAATACTATAATTTCCACCAACTAAAATCACAATAACAACTATAAGCCATATTATAATTTTTTTAAACTTCATTCCCTCTCCCTACTTTTAAATAGACTAAATAGACTTTAAAAACTCTATTAGTAAATCAACTTGCTCTTTAGTCTTAGCTAAAGTATCATTATTTTCTATAACTATGTTAGAAAAATCCTTTTTTCTTTCTAAAGGCATTTGAGCATTAATTCTATTTATAGCCTCATCTCTTGATAATGTATCTCTTGATCTTACTCTTTGAATTTGTGTATTATTATCTACCCAAACTAAGATAACATAATCCATATCTTTATGCAAATCGTTCTCTATTAACGTAGGCGCATCTACAATAACAAAATCTGCTTTTTTCTTTTCCAATTTATCTATATTCTCATATATTTCTCTTTTTATATATGGTAATATTATCTCTTCATATTTTTTTCTTTGCTTAGGGAATCTGAATATATGGTTTCCAAATTCCTTTCTACGGAAGTCACCTCTCCAGTCAAAAAATCCTGCTCCAAATTCATTTTTAACTCTTTCTAATATTTCTGGATATTTAACAAGTACATCTCTAGCTATTACATCTGCATCTATTATATTAAATCCAGCTTCCTTTAACATAAATGATACGGTACTTTTCCCTGACCCTATCCCTCCTGTTAATCCTATCTTAATCATATTTACCCCCTATTTTGCATCATACCATGTATTACCTATATTTGTATCAACTTCTAATGTAACTGACATCTTTAGTACATTTTCCATCTCTTCCTTTACTAATGCTTTAACTACTTCTAACTCATTTTCTTTAACATTTAAAATAAGTTCATCGTGTACTTGAAGAATCATTTCACTATTTAAATTTTCTTTCTTTAGCCTATTATAAACCTTAACCATAGCAAGTTTAATAATATCTGCTGCACTTCCTTGAATTGGTGCATTCATAGCTAATCTTTCTCCAAGTGCTTTAACAATTTTATTTGAAGACTTTATTTCTGGTATAAATCTTCTTCTATTTAAAACAGTTAAAACATAACCTTTTTCTTTAGCCTCTTCTTTAACGCTTTCTAAATATCCTTTAATTTTTGGATATCTATCAAAATATATTTCCATATATTCTGAAGCTTCTTTTTTAGTTATCTTTAAATCTTGAGAAAGACTAAAGTCACTTATTCCATATACTATACCAAAGTTAACAGCCTTCGCTCTGCTTCTCATAAGAGATGTAACTTCATCAACTGGAACTTTAAATACTTCCGATGCAGTTTTAGTATGAATATCACTATGATGGTTAAATGCATCTATCATATTCTTGTCATCTGACATATGTGCAAGTACTCTAAGCTCTATTTGAGAGTAGTCACAAGATAATAATACATCAGTGCTTTCCTTTGGTATAAATACTTTTCTTATCTCCCTACCCATTTCATATTTAACAGGTATATTTTGAAGATTTGGCTCTGTGCTTGATAGTCTACCTGTTGTAGTAACAGTTTGATTAAAGCTTGAATGAATAGCTCCATCTTCATCTATAACGTTCTTAAGCCCTTCTACATATGTAGAGTTAAGCTTTGTTATTTGTCTATAGTAAATAATTTTTTCTATAACAGGATGTTTATCCATTAGTTTTTCTAATACTTCTGCATTAGTTGAATATCCTGTTTTAGTCTTTTTAACTACTGGTAAATCTAATTTTTCAAAAAGTATTTTTCCTAATTGCTTTGGTGAACTTATGTTAAACTCTTCTTCACAAAGCTCATATATTTCCTTTTCTGTTCTAGCTATTTCTTCTTTAAACTTAACAGCAAGCTCATCAAGCTTTTCTCTATTTACATTAAATCCTATGGCTTCCATGCTTGATAAAATAGATATAAGTGGATGTTCAACTTCATAATAAAGTTCATCCATTCCTTCTTTATTTATTCTTTCTTTTAAATATTCATAAAGCTCTTTCATATTTGAAATAGCATTACAAATTAATTCTTCATTTTCCCCTTTAACTTCCTTCATTAAATATTCATTAATTAAAGTTTCTAAAGGATAATTACTTTTCGCAGAATCTATAAGATATGCAGCTACTACAGTATCAAATATGAATTCTTTTATTTCTATATTCATTTTAGTTAGTATAGTTACTAAGTTTTTACCATCATGTATTACTTTAGCTATTTTTTCATTTTCCATAAAGCTCTTTAATGTATTTATAGCCTCAGTTGGATTTTCCATAGTTATTATTTTAAAATCAATTAGACTAACTTTTTCTCCATAGTTTAGATATAATTTATCTAATTCAATTTTAGAATAAAGATTAGCATTAGATGTAGTATATGCTATAAAAGCCATATCCTCTTTTTCTTTTAAAGCTTCTTTAAGACCATCTAATGTATTTACTTCATTTATCTCTACTTTTGCCACTTCTTCTTCCTCTTCAACATCTTCACCAGGTAATTTTGCTAATAAAGATTTCATTTGAAGTTTAAAGAATAATTTCTTAAGTTCTTCTCTATTATAGTTTTCTTGACTCTTAATATCTTCTAAGTCAAATTCTATAGGAACTTCTGTCATAATTGTAGCAAGCTTTTTACTGAAAATTGCTTGTTCACTATAAGTTTCTAAATTTTCCTTAAGTTTTTTACCACTTATTTCGTCAATATGTGAAAGTACACCTTCCATAGAACCATAAGTAGAAATAAGTTTAAATGCTGTCTTCTCTCCTACCCCTGGTACTCCTGGAATATTATCTGACTTATCTCCCATAAGACCTTTTACATCTATATATTGAGTTGGTGTAACACCAAATTCAGCTTCAAAAGCTTCTCTATTATATACAGCTGTTTCTGTAACACCTTTTTTAGTTATAACTACCTTAATATTATCAGTAGCAAGTTGAAGAGCATCTCTATCTCCTGTTACTATGAAAACTTCAATTCCATTACTTTCAGCAAACTTAGCTAATGTTCCTATTATATCATCTGCCTCAAATCCATCTATTTCATAAATATTAATTGCCAATAAGTTAAGTACTTCTTTAATAAGTGGAAATTGCTCTGCTAATTCTGGAGGCATCTTTTTTCTACCAGCTTTATAATCTTCATATTCTTTATGTCTAAATGTTGGAGCTTTTCTATCAAAAGCTGCAACTATGTAATCTGGCTTTATTTCTTCCTTCATTTTAAATAGCATATTTGTAAATCCATAAACTGCATTAGTATGAATTCCTTCACTATTTGTTAATGGTGGTATTGCATAAAATGCTCTATTAAGTAAACTGTTTGAATCTAAAATCAGTAATCTTTCCATTCTTTCCTCCAGTGTTTTTCTTTTATATATTTTTTAACTATTATTTAGTAATTATAACATATTTACATTAAAATATACTAAGTTCTAATTCGTCAGATAAATCTTTTAACATGTGTATTCCACCAATACTATTTCCTTTATCATCTAAAGCTGGACCATATATGCCTATTCCAAATCTTCTAGGAACTGTGGCAATTATACCTCCTCCAACTCCTGATTTTGCTGGAACTCCAACATGTACTGCAAATTCTCCTGATGCATCATACATTCCACAAGTGACCATTATTGTTTTAACTATTCTACAAATTTCTCTTGAAATTAAAACTTCATCATTCCAAGGTGCTACTCCATCGTTTGCAATTACTGCTGAAAACATTGCTAAATCCTTAGCTGTAGCTTCAATTGAACATTGTTTAAAGTAAAGATCTAATATTTCTTCTACATTTCCTTCTAATATATTAGAGCTTTTCATAAAGTAAGCTAAAGATCTGTTTCTATCTCCTGTAGCTTTTTCGCTTTCATATATTTCTCTATTTATATCTATTGTAGGATTATTAGTTGCTCTTCTTAAAAAGTTTAGTATTCTTTGTAATTTATGTTCTTCATTTTCACCAAAAATAAGGGATGTTGTTACTATAGCTCCAGCATTAATCATTGGATTATATGGTCTATCTTGATTTCTTATTTCTAAGTTTACTATACTATTAAATCCCATTCCTGTTGGCTCAACATTTACTTTTTTAAATACGTTTTCTCTACCATTATCATTAAGTGCAATTATTAAGCTAACAACCTTTGAAATACTTTGAATAGTGAATTTAACATCGCTTTCTCCAGCCCAGTATTGTTCATTATTTTTTATATCATATACACACAGTCCTAAATCTTCGCTATTTGCTTTTAAAAGAGCTGGTATATATGATGCAAGTTTACCATCTTGTGTATATTTTTTATTTTTTTCTACTAAATTAACTAATAAATTTTTCATTCTTTTTCTTCCTTTTCATATTGTATGTGCAGTAATAATTATAGTTATTTTTATAACTTCTTACAAGTTTATTCCTATACTAAAAAATATAAATAATGCCTTTTAATAAAAAAATAATAAATAACATAATTAATACAAATAATTAAGATATGAATATAAAACTTATTTAATCTGACTTATTATGTGGTATAATTTACTATTATAAACAATATAGGAGGGCTATATATGGATAAAAATTTATTAAAAAAATATGCTAAATTAGCTGTTAACACAGGCGTTAATATTCAAAAAGATAATATATTAGTTATTACTTCACCAATTGAAACTGCAGAATTTGCTAGACTTATTGCTGAAGAAGCTTATAAAGCAGGTGCTAAAGATGTAGTTGTACATTATGGTGATCAACAACTAACTAAAATAAAATTAGAAAATAGTTCTTTAGAAACTATCGCTGATTATCCAGCTTGGATGGCTGAAGGATATAATTATTATGCTAGACAAGGAGCTTGCTTTATTTCAATAGCTGCAAGTGATCCTGATGGATTAAAAGGTGTTTCAGTTGAAAAAATAGGTACATCTCAAAAAGCTAGAACTACAGCTTTAAAGGAATACTATGATAACTCTATGTCTAACAAATGTCGTTGGTGTGTATTATCAGTTCCTACACTTTCATGGGCTAAAAAAGTATTCCCTAATGTAAGTGATGAAGAAGCTATGGAATCTTTATGGGATGTTATATTTAAAACAGTAAGAGTTGATACTGAAAATCCAGTAAATGCTTGGGAAAAACATAATGCTTACTTAGAAGAAAAAATTAAATTTATGAATGACAATAACTTTAAAAGTGTACATTTAAAATCTTCAAATGGAACTGATTTAAATATTGAACTTCCAGAAGGTCATATCTGGGCTGGTGGTTCTGAAGGAGATGTTAAAGGAATACCTTTTAATGCAAATATGCCAACTGAAGAAGTATTTACTTTACCTAAGAAAACAGGAGTTAATGGTGTAGTTTACTCTTCTAAGCCATTAAGTTACAGTGGAAATTTAATAGATAATTTCTCTATTACTTTTAAAGATGGTAAAGCTGTAGATTTTACTGCTGAAACTGGGTATGATGTATTAAAGCAAATGCTTGATAGTGATGAAGGCTCTAAATATCTAGGAGAAGTTGCTTTTGTTCCTTATGATTCGCCTATTTCTAATTCAAAATTAATATTCTTTAACACATTATTTGATGAAAATGCAGCTTGTCATTTAGCTTTTGGTAGAGCTTATGAGTCTTGTGTAAAAGATGCAGATAAGTATTCCGAAGATGAACTAGAAAAAATAGGTGTTAATAACTCAGTTATTCATGTTGACTTTATGATTGGAACTAGTGACCTTGAAATCACTGGAATTAATAAAAATGGAGAAACTGTTCAAATTTTCTCTAATGGAAATTGGGCATTTTAAAAATAAAAATTAACTTAAAATGAAAGGAGTGTCTCTTGCTAAACACTCCTTTTATACTATTCACTATGTATTTTCAAGAATTAATATTATTATTATTACTAAAAAAGTATTGTTTTAACGAATTTTAATTATTATATTACTGACCTATTTTTTGAGCACTATCTGGCCTTGGTTGATCTTTACCTAATTTTCTTGATTCCTTAGAGTATCCAACTTCATTGGCTGTTTCTACTCTCATTTTTTGCAATTCTGATCTAGTCTTTTGACTTGACTTTTTATTATCCTTTGAATTCTTATTATTCTTATGTGACATTTTTCTTCCCTCCTTTGCTACTTTTACGCTTATTTTATGCTTTCTATAACAAATTATGCTTTTAACATTAATCCAATATATGGTTACGCCTCCGGGGTTAATCCAATATTTGGATTGACCCCGGAGGCGTAACCATTTCCTGTAATTTATTGTAATCTATTTCTTATTTCTTTAATAAATTCATATGTGTTGACAGTTTTAACTTCTTTTAAATCAGTAAGCATTGCTAAGTCTTTAGTCATTACTCCATCCTCAATTGTTTGCAATGAAGCTTTCTCTAGCTTATCTGCAAAAGCAACTAACTCACTATTTCCATCTAATTCTCCTCTTTTTCTTAATGCACCTGTCCATGCAAAAATAGTTGCCATTGAATTAGTGGAAGTTTCTTCACCTTTTAAGTGTTTATAATAATGTCTTTGTACTGTTCCATGGGCTGCTTCATATTCATAATATCCCTCAGGTGATACTAAAACAGATGTCATCATTGCAAGAGATCCAAAGGCTGTTGCAACCATATCACTCATAACATCTCCATCATAATTTTTACAAGCCCAAATAAATCCACCTTTAGATTTAATAACTCTTGCAACTGCATCATCAATTAATGTATAAAAATATTCAATATTAGCTTCTTTGAATTTTTCTTTATATTCTTCCTCAAATATTTCATTAAAAATATCTTTGAAAGTATGATCATATTTTTTAGAAATAGTATCCTTAGATGCAAACCATATATCTTGCTTTGTATCTAATGCAAAATTAAAACAACTTCTAGCAAAACTAGATATTGATTTATTAGTATTGTGCATTCCCATTACTACTCCACTATCTTTAAATTCATGAATAGTTTCTCTACTTTCTCTTCCTTCTTCATCAGTAAAAACTAATTCAGCTTTTCCTTTTCCTTCAATTTTCATTTCAACATTTTTATAAATATCACCATAAGCATGTCTAGCTATTGTAATTGGTGATTCCCATGTTCTAACAAAAGGTTTTATTGAACTAACAGTTATTGGTGCCCTAAAAACTGTTCCATCTAAAATTGCTCTTATAGTCCCATTAGGGCTTTTCCACATTTCTTTTAAATTATATTCTTTTATTCTATCTGCATTTGGAGTTATAGTTGCACACTTTACTCCTACCCCATACTTTTTTATAGCTTCTGCAGCTTCAACTGTTACTTTGTCATCAGTCTCATTTCTATATTCTATCCCCAAATCATAATATTCAGTTTTTAAGTCGATAAAAGGATTTAATAATTCCTCTTTTATCATACTCCAAATAACTCTAGTCATTTCATCTCCATCCATTTCAACTAATGGAGTTGTCATTTTAATTTTTTCCATAAATATAGCCCCCTTTTTACTATCTATTTACATCAATAATAATTGTACCATATATTTCTAGTAATTCAAAGAGGTTATGATAGAATATATTTAAAATCCTGCATTTTTATATATTTAATACATATTAAAGTAAAATTATATAATAATTTATGAATTATTAATATTTTTTCTTGCATTTTATGTGTAATTAATATTTAAGAAAAGATTTATTATATACAAAAATCTCAATTGCCATTTTTTACATATTTATCATTTTAACTATAATAGTGCATTTTTTCTTGAATAATTTTACAGTTGAATAAAAAGTAAACT
>UQQU01000104.1 GCA_900543325.1 uncultured Clostridium sp.
AATGAGTTTGTAAAACCGCACCAAAACAAAGTTTTGGGGGTTATGCAATAAACTACTTAACTAATTTAAAGGGGGCTTTTATATATGAAAAAATTTAACAAAGTAGTTTTAGCTTATTCAGGAGGTTTAGATACATCAATTATAATTTCATGGCTTAAGGAAACTTACGGTTGTGAAGTTATCGCAGTAGTTGGTAATGTTGGCCAAGCTGATGAGTTAGAAGGATTAGAAGAAAAGGCATTAAAAACTGGGGCATCAAAAATTTACATTGAAGATTTAACAAAGGAATTTGTTTACGATTATATCTTCCCTACACTTCAAGCTGGAGCTGTATATGAAGGTAAATATCTATTAGGAACTTCTTTTGCTAGACCTTTAATAGGAAAGAGACTTGTAGAAATTGCAGAAAAAGAAGGGGCTGATGCAATTTGTCATGGTTGTACTGGTAAAGGAAATGATCAAGTTCGTTTTGAGCTTGCAGTTAAAAACTTTGCACCAGAAATGCCAATTATAGCACCATGGAGAATATGGGATATTAAATCTCGTGAAGAAGAAATTAAATATGCTTTAGATAGAGAAATTCCAATAAAAATTACTTATGATACTAATTATAGTAAGGATAAGAATCTATGGCATTTAAGTCATGAAGGTTTAGATCTAGAATTCCCTGAAAATGAACCTAAATATGATAAAATTCTAGAAATGTGTAACACGTTAGAATCTGCACCTGATAAAGCAACTTATATTACTTTAACTTTCGAAAAAGGTATTCCAGTTGCCCTTAATGGTGTAAAAATGGATGGTGTTTCATTAATTGAAGAATTAAATAAAATCGGTGGTGAAAATGCTATCGGTATTATAGATATGGTAGAAAACAGACTTGTTGGTATGAAATCAAGAGGTGTTTACGAAACTCCGGGTGGAACTATTCTTTACAAAGCTCATGCTGATTTAGAAGAAATTTGCTTGGATAAAGCAACTCATCACTTTAAACAATCAATTGCTTTAAAATTTGCTGATTTAGTTTATAACGGTGAGTGGTTTACTCCTCTTAGAGAAAGTCTTTCAGCTTTTGTTTCTAAAACTCAAGAAACAGTTACTGGTGAAGTTAAGCTTAAACTATATAAAGGCAATATTATTAATGCCGGAATGACATCTCCTTATTCATTATACAGTGAAGAATATGCTACTTTTGGTGAAGATGGCGTATATAATCAAAAGGATTCCGAAGGATTCATTAATCTTTACGGTTTACCAATTGTAGTAAATGCAAAGATGAAAGATTCTTTAAAGAAACAGGACAAATAAAATGAAGCTTTGGGGCGGAAGATTTACTGAAGGAGTTAATGAGTTAGTTAATACCTTTAACTCCTCCATTTCAATTGATTCAAGAATGTATAAGGAAGATATCGAAGGAAGCCTTGCTCATGTCAAAATGCTTGGAAAGCAAGGAATTATCCCTTCAAAAGATAGTGAAAAAATAGTTGAAGGCTTAAAAGAAATATTAATAAGAATTAATAATGGAACTATAGAAATAGATAAAGATGCTGAAGATATTCATAGCTTTGTTGAAAGTATATTAACTTACTATATTGGTGAAGAAGGTAAAGAACTTCATACCGGTAGAAGTAGAAACGATCAAGTTACTTTAGATACTAAACTTTATTTAAAGAAATATATCAAAATTTTAATAAATGAGATATTGAACCTTCATGAAACCTTACTTGAAAAGGCTAATGAAAATATCAATACTATTATGCCAGGATATACCCATATGCAAAAAGCTCAACCAATTACTTTTGCACATCATATCTTAGCATATTGTGAAATGTTTAAAAGAGATATAGGAAGACTTTTCGATTCCTATAAAAGACTTGATGAAATGCCACTTGGAAGTGGTGCTTTAGCAACATCTACATACCCTATCGATAGAGAGTTTGTAGCATCTGAGCTTGGCTTTTCTAAAATAACACTTAATAGTTTAGATTCTGTTTCAGATAGAGATTATGCTATAGAAACTTTATCTGCACTTTCATTAATAATGATGCACTTATCAAGATTTTCTGAAGAAATTATACTATGGTGTACTGGTGAGTTTAACTTTATTGAACTTGATGATAGTTATAGTACAGGAAGTAGCATAATGCCTCAAAAGAAAAATCCTGATGTGGCAGAGTTAGTTAGAGGTAAAACAGGAAGAGTTTATGGAGACTTAATGACTTTACTTACTGTTATGAAAGGTATTCCTCTAGCTTACAATAAAGATATGCAAGAAGATAAAGAAGCATTATTTGATGGTTTAGATACTGCTCTTCTTTCCCTTCAAACTTTTAATGGAATGATTAAAACTATGAAGGTTAAAAAGTCTAATATGAAAAAATCTGCCGCTGGTGGATTTACAAACGCTACCGATGTTGCTGATTATCTTGTTAAAAAAGGTATGGCATTTAGAAATGCTCATGAAGTTGTAGGTAAAATAGTTCTTTATTGTATAGATAAAGATATTGCTATAGATGACTTAAGTATGGAAGAGTTTAAAGGCTTCTCTCCTATTTTTGAAGAAGATATATATAAAGCAATAGACTTATTAACTTGTGTTGAAGAAAGAAGTGTCATTGGTGGACCTAGCTCTTCATCAGTAAAAATGCAAATTAAAATTTTAGAAAAATTTATAAAAGAAAATAAGGAGAATTTATCATGTTTAAAGTAGGAATTATTGGGGCAACAGGCTATGTTGGAGTTGAATTGTTAAGACTTTTACTTAATCATGATAAGGTTACAGTTACTGCTATCTCCTCCTCTACTTTTAAAGATGAGGAGATAAGTTCTGTATATAAAAGTTTTTTCAATAAAACAACACTAGTTTGCACGGATAAAAGTGATGTTATTGATAAATGTGATGTTATATTTACTGCTCTTCCTCATGGTTTAAGTGAAGAAATAGCAGCTGAAGCAATAAGTAAAAATAAAAAGGTAATAGATCTGGGGGCTGATTTTAGATTAGAATGTGAAGATTCTTATGAAGAATGGTATGGAAAAAAATTCACATGCAAAGATATTCATAAAAATAGCATATATGGACTACCAGAGTTTAATGGTTCTAAAGTTAAAAAATTTAATATAGTTGCTAATCCAGGATGTTATCCAACAAGTATTTCACTTGGACTTATGCCACTATTGAAAAATAACTTAATTAATACTAAAAATATAATTTGTGATTCAAAATCAGGAATTACTGGTGCTGGAAGAGGACTTTCTTTAAAGACTCACTTTGCTGAAGCTAATGAAAATTTTGCTGCATACGGTATTGGTAGTCACAGACATACACCTGAAATTGAACAAACCCTATCATATATGGCAAATGAAAATGTAGAAGTAACATTTACTCCTCACCTATTACCTGTCAATAGAGGAATACTTTCTACAATTTATTGCGAACCTAAAGATGAACTTACCTTAGAAGAAATTCATGAAATATATAAAAAACAATATGAAAATGAAGAGTTTGTCCATGTATTACCATTAGGCCAAACTGCTGAAATAAAACACGTTAAATATACAAATAATTGTCATATTTCTATTCATCAAAATTATAGAAAAAATAAGATAATAATTGTTAGTGTTATAGATAATATGGTTAAAGGAGCTGCAGGACAAGCCATACAAAATATGAATCTTTTACTTGGCTTACCTGAAAATACTGGACTTAAGTTAATAGCTCCAAGCTTTTAAATAAAGGATGTGAATTTATGATTAAAATAGATGAAAATTTAACGGTGACTTCCCCTGCTGGCTTTAAAGCATCTGGAATTCATTGTGGTCTAAAAAAAAGCTTATTAAAAAAAGATTTGGCTTTAATATATTCTGATGTTGTAGCCACTTCTTGTGGAGTTTATACAAAAAATAAAGTAAAAGGTGCTCCACTTACAGTAACTAAACAACACTTAATTAACAAAAAAGCTCAAGCAATAATCATTAATAGTGGAAATGCCAACACTTGTAATGGTGATGATGGTTTGTCAAAAGCAAATAAAATGACTCATCTTTGTGCTAAAGCATTAAGTATTAAAAATGATGATGTACTTGTTGCCTCAACTGGAGTAATAGGTGTTCCTCTTAATATAGATGCAATAAAAGATGGAATTCCTCAATTAGTAGGTAATTTATCTGGTGATATTGAAGGTGCTAAAAATGCATCTATGGCTATTATGACTACTGATACTATTGAAAAACAAGCTGGAACTGAATTGGAAATTGACGGTAAGAAAGTTACAATTGCTGCTATGGCTAAAGGCTCTGGCATGATTCATCCAAATATGGCTACTATGCTTTCTTTTATAACTACTGATATTTCAATCTCCCCTGCTTTATTAAAAGAAGCATTAAAAGAAAGTGTTAATGTTTCTTATAACAGAATAAGTGTTGATGGTGATTCTAGCACTAACGATATGGTTTTAATAATGGCAAATGGACTTGCTTCAAATGAAACTATAACTGAAAAAAATAATGATTATAACTTATTTTTAGAGGCATTAACTGCTTTAAATATTTATATATCTAAAAAAATTGCAAAGGATGGTGAAGGAGCCACCAAACTTATAGAATGTACTGTAAAAAATGCTAATTCTATTGCAGATGCCGAAGCTCTTTCTAAAAGTGTTGTTACTTCAAGTCTTGTAAAAGCTGCAATCTTTGGTAGCGATGCTAACTGGGGCAGAATCCTTTGTGCATTAGGATATTCTGATATTGATTTTGATCCTGAAAAAGTTGATGTTTCTTTTGCAAGTACTGCTGGAGAAATTCTTGTTTGTCAAAACGGCACCTTTGTAAACTTTGACGAAGGTAAAGCAAAAGAAATTCTATTGCAAGATGAAATTAAAATTTTAATAGATATGAAGTTAGCTTCATCAGAAGCAACAACATGGGGCTGCGATTTAACTTATGATTATGTAAAAATAAACGGTGATTACCGCAGTTAACAATATATGGGTGGACCTCCGGGGTTAATCCATATATTGGATTAACCCCGGAGGTCCACCCATTTTTTGGAGGTGTAACAATTGAACTATGCTCAACATGCAAATATATTAATTCAGGCATTACCTTATATTCAAGAATATTACGGTAAAACTATTGTAATTAAATATGGTGGAAATGCCATGATTAATGATGAATTAACTAAAACAGTAATAAATGATATTATCCTTATGAAATGTATTGGAATTAATCCAATAATAGTTCATGGCGGTGGCCCTGATATTAGCAATACTTTAGCTAAAATGAATCATGAAAGTAAATTTATAAATGGCTTAAGATATACTGATGAAACTACAATAACAGTTGCCCAAATGGTCTTAGCAGGAAAAGTAAATAAAGATTTAGTTAAACTTATTGAAAAAAATGGTGGTAAATCCATTGGTTTATCTGGAATTGATGGCTCATTAATAAAAGCTAAAAAACTTGCCAATGGTGTTGATTTAGGCTTTGTAGGTGAAATAACTTCTGTAAATACAGAACTTCTAAACTTATCAATGAATTCCGGATATATCCCTGTAGTTTCTTCTATTGCAATAGGTGAAAATGATACTAATAGTTATAACATAAATGCAGATACTTGTGCTTCAAAAATTGCTTCTGCTTTAAAAGCTGAAAAATTAATTCTTTTAACTGATGTACCTGGTGTAATGACAGATCCAAATGACCCTTCTACTTTAATTTCAACTTTAAGGTTACATCAAATTCCAAAACTAACTGTAGATAAAATAATTAAAGGTGGCATGATTCCAAAAATAAACTGCTGTGTTGAATCTGTAAGAATGGGTGTTAAAAAAGCTCACATAATTGATGGCAGAATTAAACACTCTATCTTACTGGAATTATTATCTGAAAAAGGAATCGGAACAGAGATTTATTAACTAATTAAATGAGGTGACTAAAATGACTTTATTTGAACAAGAAAGTAAGTATTTAATGAATACTTATACTCCCCTACCTATTGAAATAACATATGGTCAGGGATCTTATTTATTTGATAAAAACAATAAAAAATATATAGATTTTACTAGTGGAATCGGTGTTAACTCTTTAGGTTACAATAACGCTGAATGGAAAAACTCAATAATATCTCAACTAAACAATTTCCAACACTTATCTAATATTTTCACTAATGACTCTACTGTATCCCTTGCAAAAAAACTTTGTGAGCTATCTGGAATGAGCAAAGTTTTCTTTGCTAACTCAGGAGCTGAAGCAAATGAATGTGCTATTAAACTTGCTAGAAAGTATAGCTTTAATAAATATGGTGAAGGTAGAGGTACTATTCTTTCACTAAAACAATCTTTTCATGGTAGGACATTAGCTACATTAACTGCAACTGGACAAGATAAATTTCATAATTACTTCTTTCCATTCCCTACAGGGTTTAATTATGTAACTGCTAATTCCATTGATGATCTAGAAGAAAAGCTTACTTCTGATGTTTGTGCAATAATTATGGAAGCTATTCAAGGTGAAGGGGGTGTTCATCCACTAGATAAAGATTTTGTTTTAGCTGCTTGTAAATTAGCTAAAGAAAAAGATGTATTAATAATTTTTGATGAAGTTCAATGCGGAATAGCTAGAACAGGAAATCTCTTTGGATATAATAGTTTCAATGTTGAACCTGATATAGTGACCTGTGCTAAAGGTCTAGGGGCAGGTCTTCCTATAGGTGCAGTTTTATGTAATAAAAATCTTTCATCAACTTTTAAGCCTGGAGATCATGGCTCAACATTTGGTGGAAATCCAGTTATATGTGCAGGTGCAACTTCAGTATTAAATCAACTTTGTAATAGTAATTCTTATAGCGAAATTATATTCAAAGGTGAACTAATAAAAGAAACTATTTTAAATGAAAATTTAGAAATAGTAAAAGATGTTCGTGGATCAGGTCTAATGCTTGGAATAGAAATAGATGGTGATTCATCTATTGTTCAGAAAAAATCTCTTGAGAATGGCCTACTACTCTTAACAGCTGGCAAAAACGTAGTAAGATTATTACCTCCACTAAACATCCCTGTAGATGATGTTAAAGCTGGTTTAAACATCTTAGTAAAAGTATTAAAAGAATATAAGTAAATTAAAAAGGGGGCCTTATTTATGAATAAAGATTTATTACGTATGGATAATCTTTCAAAAGAAGAAATTTTAGATATATTAAATCTTGCTGATCAATTAAAATATGAACAAAAACATGGCATAGAACATCATTTACTAAAAGGCAAATCTTTAGGAATGATTTTTGAAAAAGCATCAACTCGTACAAGGGTTTCTTTTGAAGTTGGAATGTATCAGCTTGGTGGACATCCTCTATTCTTAAGCTCTAAAGATTTGCAAATAGGTCGTGGAGAACCTATTCAAGATACTGCTAGAGTTCTATCTAGATACTTAGATGGGATTATGATAAGAACATTTTCTCAAAAAGAAATTGAAACTTTAGCTGAATGTTCATCTATTCCTATAATTAACGGATTAACAGACGATGAGCATCCATGCCAAATTTTAGCAGATTTAATGACTATAAGAGAAAAGAAACTTATTCTTGAGGGATTAAAAGTTGCATATATTGGTGATGGTAATAATATGTGTAATTCTTTAATTGTTGGTTGTTTAACTTTAGGTATGAATGTAGCAATTGCTAATCCTATTGGCTATAAACCACCTAAATATTATATTGAAAAAGGTATTTTATTAGCTAAAGAAAATGGAGTTTCTTTCGAAATGACTGAAGATCCAGCTGAAGCTATAAAAAATGCTGATGTAATTATAACTGATGTTTGGGCTAGTATGGGACAAGAAGACGAAGCTAAAAAACGTCAGATTGCTTTCAAAGGCTATCAAGTTAATTCAGAAATTCTGAAATTAGCAAATAATGATGCTATTGTTCTTCATTGTCTTCCAGCTCACAGAGAAGAGGAAATTACTGAAGAGGTTATTGAAGCTAATTCTGATGTAATCTTTGAAGAAGCTGAAAATAGACTTCACGCTCAAAAAGCAGTATTAGTCAAATTATTATCTTAGGGCTTAGATGCCGTGATGACGAAAATTAATGATATTCCCTCCAGAAATGGTGTAAATTTCGTTAAGAATTTATATCTTCCTTTCCATAAAAACTGCTAAAGCTTCGAAAGTCACTTTGTTCCCTCAGCTTCTTAACGCAGT
>UQQU01000105.1 GCA_900543325.1 uncultured Clostridium sp.
CTGCTAAATTTGCCATAAGTCTTTGAATAAAAGTCATATTTGATTTTGCTGCATCCTTAGCATTTTCTTTACTTACACCTTCAACACCTGAAACCTTTACAAAGTCATTATAAAAATCAGTTACTGTATTTCCTATTATTACTTGGAATTGACCAGCTTGAATGAAAGTTCCCTTTACAGATTTTAATGATTCTATTTTTTCCTTATCTGCTATACTTGTATCTTTTAACACAAATCTCATACGAGTTACGCAATGTGTAACTGCACTAATATTTTCTTTACCACCTACATATTGCAATAACGCTTTTGAGTCGTCAATATATTTTCCCATCGGTTTGCCTCCTCATCAAAACATATACGTACATGTACACCTTATGTTTTAATAATAACTTGTACGTATATGTTTGTCAACACTTTTTTGAAATAGTTTTCATAAGGTAATTTTATCCTTTTATTTTTATATAAGAATATCTTCACCAGTAAATAAAGCTCTCTTTGCATTATTCCTTCATTCAAATTATTTTATAATTAACTCTAAAATACACCACTAGAATATTTATTTCTTAACTTTAAAACCCCTTAATAAATAAACACTATATAAAACAAAAAATCTCTTTAATACTGCCTATTCATTCTAATAAATATTAAAATCAAAAATAAAACACAGTATAAAAGAGATTTAAATTATTATAAAATAATATCTTTAATTAATTATTTTAACATTATTCAGTTATTTTTTATATTCCTTATATTAAATGCCCATCTTAATAAATTTTACTGCATTTAATCCTATCATTTGAGCTGGTATCCCAGTATTACCATCTGGTAAAATTGGTGATATTGAAAGATCTGCTACTTTAAGATTTTCTGTTCCAAAAACATTTAAATATCTATCTACAACACCTTCTAAAATATTATTCCCCATTCTACATTGTCCACCATAATGATCTACATTAGTATAAGATGCTCTTACATAATTAGCTAATCTCTTTCTCTTTTCACTTTCATCTTGTAAATTAAATATTTCTTCTGGTGGATATACAACTCTGTATATTCCATTTGGATCTAATTGACGAGCCTTCATAAAAACATTAAACATATCAATATATTTATCTATCATATAATTTAAATCATTAATATCTTCTAAAGGATTTAATTGAATTGATGGATAAGCCTCCGGATCACTATGAGCTATTAGAATAGATCCCCTACTTCTAGGATTAAGATCAAGAAGTACTGTACTTGTAATATTAGTTGGATTTAGAGGATTCAGTTCCCAATTATTACTAAGCACATCTTGAATTGGTAATAAGGCAGGAGCTGGAAAACCTATTAATTGAAGTCTACGACTTTCTATTGTTCCTCGTTGAAAAGCCCCCATTATTGCTGGAATAGGATCTAAAGAAATAACTGGTAAAAGTCTACTTGTTTCTACTTCTACTCCAATTGGGGAATAAAACTGACTTTGTAAATTATAACCTACATTAGGACTATCTACTAAAGTCTTTATTCCAACTTCCGCTAAATCTTCTGACTTTCCTATACCAGAGCGCTGTAAAATAACTGACGAAAAAATACCTGCTGAAATAACAACACCTTTTTGTGCATAAGCTCTTTCACATACCCCATTTTTAATAAACTCAACACCTATGGCAACTTTAATATTATTTCTTTCTTTAAATAAAACCTTATTTACAGTTGATTTAGTAAAAATAACCAACTTCCTCCCATAAACACCGTATTCATCTGATTCATTCTCATTACCTTGTGTTACAATATTTTTATTTAAATATCCAGTTGCAGTAGAAGATCGCACAAAACTTCCTGAAATCTCTTACTGATTATATTGATTCTTTAAAAATGCACACTCTCCTATTCCAGTATTATAATCTTCTACTACCGGCAAAGATAAAACATCTGATACGGCTTTTGTTAAAGTGTTGATAATACTATTTTCAGGAATAATTTGTTGCCTTATAAATATAGGCCCATTTATCCCTCTTTCATTTGCCTCTTGGCTATCACCTGTATAAGTCTCATTTTTCTTAAATAATGATTTTACACTATCATAACCCCATTGATTACCAAACATATTTCCCCACTGATCATACAATTCTTTACTTCCTCTTACTGCTTCCATGAAATTATGCTGAGAACCTCCTCCAATTGCCCTTCCATTTCTTAATCTACTTTGCCTTGCAATAATATTCTCTGTTTTAGAAAGCATATTATAGGAAAGTTTATTATCATTAGATAATAGTTCTGCCTCAACAATAGAGGGATTAGGGTTAGGGATATTAGTTCCAGCTTCAAGCAAAAGGACCGAAGTCCTTTTATCATCAGTTAATTCTTTTGCAATTACTCCACCAGCAGTTCCTGCTCCAACAACTATATAGTCAAAACAATAACTCTCATTTTTACTCACCAAACTCACTTCTCCTTTGTTTAATTAATGTCATTATATTATATGAAAGCCTTAAACAAAGGTACCATAATATTAATTATATTATATTATATTAAATTTAATTCAAATTAAATCTGAATATGAAAATAGGATTAGACTTAAATATCTAATCCTATCATTTATAATAATTCTTATAATCTTAATTAATTGAATTTATAATATTAATAAACTTACTCAATTAACCTTTTCAATATAATGGCAATTTACATCAATATGATTAAGAAAAACAAGTAGTCTTTCATAAAGTGGATTTACCTCATCTCCGAACTTTACTTCTAAATACTCTCCTATTTCTTTAACAGTTTTAATTCCATCAATCTGTGTAAATACTTCACTACTAATCTTATCAAGGGCAATCTCCTTATATAAAGGAATTTTGAACCTTAACTTTCTAAAAAATTTTTGAATTTTATGATCTTGTTTTTCAAAAATTGTAACTATTCCATTATCATCAATCTTATACTCAACATTATCACAAATTCTAAATTTTAAATTTAGAATCTCTTCATTATTTTTCATTACCCTTCACCTTTGACATCATAATTGGAACTGTAGTAGCTATAACTAAAATAACTAACAATATTATTCCCATCATGTTGCTAGAAGCAAATCCAGTTGGAGTCATTGGTTTTATTAATCCTGTTACTTGTAGTATAATTCCTAATAATCCTATAATAGAGCCACCTGCAACAAGACCTGATGAAAGACTTATTCCATTTGCAACTCTAACTTCTTCATCTTCCTTAGTCTTACTCATTTTTTCAACAAATACACGTATTAATGCCCCAACTAAAATAATTGTAGTTGTTGCTATAGGTAAATAAAATCCTATTGCAATTGTCATTATTGGTAAATCTAATAAGAATAAGAATAATGCCATAACAACACCAACTAAAATCATTGGCCATGGTAGGTTTCCTGACATTATTCCTGAAGTTAATGTAGACATTAAGTTCGCTTGTGGTAATGCAAATGGTGCATCTGCTCCAGTAATTTTTAATTGACTAGAAAGTAATAGTATTGTTCCTGTAGTAACAATAACTCCTACAATAGTTGCTATAGCAAAATAATTTTGCATTTCTTTTTTACTTCCACCTATAACATAAGTTACTTTTTGCGATTGACTATATCCACCTGCTACTGATATTGCAACAACCATAAATGCTGCAAATAAAAGTAATGATTTATTATCTGCTTGACCTGTCCATCCCATTATTACAAACACTAATGTTAATATTACTAATGAAGCAATTGTCATTCCTGAAACAGGTAGATTTGAAGTTCCTATTGTACCAGTTAAACGACCAGCAACTATTACAAATAATAATGATAATATTAATGAAACAATAGCAGATACTATTGCCATTACAATACTTTGTGAGATAAATAATCCTGCTACAAATGCTATTACAACACCAGCTAAAAGGAATATCATTTCACCTGAACTTTTTTCTCCATTACCATCCTTAGCTGATTTTGCTTTTAATGTTTCTTTTATAGAAACAACTATAGTTGGTATAAGTTTAAGAGCACCTATTATACCACCACAAAGCATCATACCAGCACCTATATACTTAACATAACTTCCTGTTATAGCATTTACATCCATTTGACTTATAAGAACTGTTGTATCATTCCATGCATGAGCATTGCTTTGTGCCATATCTGTAAAGTAACCTATTAATGGTGCAATACCAAAATTAGATAATATTGATCCAGCAAGCATAGTTACAGAAACTTCTAATCCAACTATAAATCCTATTCCTAATAAAAGTGGATTTACTTCAATAGAAAACTTCCATTTATAAAACTTACTTCCCACATATGTAATAGTATTGTTTATTACATTTAAAAATGAACCTGTTAATACGTTTATGATACCACTTATTCCAAAACCTATACCCATGAACTTAATAGCATCTCCACCACCCTCAGAAGCAACTAAAGTTTCTGAGATTGCCATTGATTCTGGATACATAAGTTTCCCATGTTCTTCAACTATTAAATAATTATAAACTAATGATAGAACTCCTATTCCAAATAAAGCTCCACCTATACCTACACTTATCCCTTCTAAGAAAGTAAAATCACTTCCAATTAGAATAATAGCAGGTAAAACATATATAAGACCGCTGGCAATTGATTCTCCTCCACTTGCCATACCTTGTGTTATATTTTTACCAAGTATTCCTTTACCTTTTGCAAATACTCCAATAAACATTGAACCTATTATTGCTCCTGGTATTCCTGCTGCTACTGTTAATCCCGATTTCATTCCTGAATAAGCAGTTGATGCTGCAAATATCACAGCTAATACTATACCTATTATCATTACAGGAATATTAGCTCCTTTTTTTGACTTATCAGTTATATATGGAACATAATCTTTTCCATGTACACCACCATAAGCTTCCTTAGGTAGTTTGTTCTTCATAATATAATTTCCTCCTTTGTTTTATTAGTGCAACATAGTTAGTATATTCATTTTCTACTATTACTGCAAGATATTTATTACCTTATTTCATTTTTTACACAAATAGAAATCATATTTATCTCTGTTAACGTTTTCCGTGAATGATGCTTTGTTACTAACCATCTACTATATCTTTATTTGCAGGACTCTCTATTAATTTTCCTGTATAATCAAATCTTGATCCATGACATGGGCAGTCCCATGTTAATTCATCTGCATTCCAATGAAGTTCACATCCTAAATGAGCACATTTTGTTGATACAATAAACTCTTTCCCTGATTTATCTTTATATACTCCGACCTTTTGCCCATTATACTCAACAATTCCCCCATGACCGTTTTTAATATGCTGTATTTCACTATTTGGAATAGATATTTTTTGAGCTATAAAATTCTTAGCTGTTTCAACTAAATCATTAGCAATATTATTAATTGATAATGATAAATCAAATCTTTTTGGTGAAAATATCTCTGAGAAATCATTATCATTTCCTAGTATCAAATCAGATATTATCATGGCTGCTACCATAGCACTTGTCATTCCCCACTTATTAAATCCTGTAGCCACATATATATTAGGTACACTATCAGCATATCTTCCTATGTAAGGAATACCATCAATAGTAATACAATCTTGAGCTGACCAGTGATATTTTTCTTTTGAGTTTGGATAAATTTCTTTCGCAAACTTTCTTAATTTATCATAGCTTCCTCCATTCTCATTTTCACCAGTTCTTTGACTTATGCCACCTAATAGTAATAACCCCTTATAATTTCTAAATGAATAACCTTGTTTGTCACAGTCTATATACATTCCTTCAATATTATTATCTGCATTTTCTAAGGCTACAACATAAGATCTTTCTTGATGCATCTTCATAAAATAATATCCTGGTGCATTCATTATTGGATAATGAGTAGCTATTACTATATTATTTGCTATTATATTTCCTTTATCAGTACTTACTAAGTTTTCTTCTATTTTTATTGCTCTAGTATTTTCATATATAACTAATTCCTTTGAAATGTCCTTCAAAAACTTTAACGGGTTAAATTGCGCTTGATTATTAAATTTAATAGCACCTTTAACATCTAATGGAAGTTTAATTTTCTCTATAAATTCTGCGTCTATTCCTAACTTTTTAGCTGCTTCTACTTCTTTTATTATTTTATCAGTTTCATTTAAGGAATAAATATATGCAGGAACCTCCTCAAAATCACAATCTATTTTTCTTTCTTTAATAATTTCATTGTACTTTTTTATAGCAAGTTCATTTGCATATGCATACTGCTTAGCTTTTTCTTCTCCAAACTCTTTAATTAATGTATCATAAATTAAATCATGTTGTGATGTTATCTTTGCAGTAGTATTTCTTGTATTTCCACTCACAATGTTAGATTTATCGATTAATATTACCTCTCTACCATTTTGCTTTAAAAAATAACCTATTAATATTCCTGTTATTCCTGCTCCAATAATTAAAATATCAGTTTTTATATCTCCCTTTAAGTCTTCTCTCTTATCAAACTTACAGTTTTCTTCCCATATTGATTTCATCATATCACCTCCATTATATTGTTTCACTTTTATAAATCTGTATGCAGTTATATTCTCTTATTTTTATATATCAATATTTCTAATTCCTTTAATAGGAATAATCGAGTAGGAGGAAAATAATTATTTTATTTTCCGTCCTCTCACACCACCGTACGTACCGTCCGGTATACGGCGGTTCCTTAAGTTTAATGAATTTTAATATATTGACGCGTTAGGCTTTTCAAGCCTAAGTCGTTAAAGAATTGATTTGTTAGTGTAGTATTTAATATAACACTATTTGCTACTCGCCAATATCCTTTACGGGTGTTGGCGAATTTTATTGCTTGATAGTGATTAAGTCCTAATTTGTTAAGGTTTTTATATCTTGTTTTAACCTTCTTCCATTGTTTCCATATACACATTCTTAATCTCCGTTTAATCCATTTATCCAATTGAACAACAATACCTTTGCACTTTGCTATTCCATAATAATTAATCCAACCTATATTAACTTGATTTATCTTAATTATTCTTTGTTCTAAGGTCATCGGTTTTGACCTTGATAATATTTCTCGGAGTTTATCTTTATGCTTCCTTAATGATTGTTTAGATATGCTTGAATATGCCTTACCAAACATAATCCCTAGTGTAAACCCTAAGAATTTTCTTTTCCAAGGTCTTTCAACTGCACTTTTGTTGATATTTACTTTGAGTTTTAGTTTTCCTTCAATGAAGCTGGTTATGTTTTCCATAACCCTCTCTCCGGCTCTTTTACTCTTTACGTAAATATTACAGTCGTCCGCGTAGCGACAAAATTTATGTCCTCTTTTCTCTAACTCCCTATCTAATTCATCTAGCATAATATTAGATAATAGCGGACTTAGTGGTCCGCCTTGTGGTGTTCCTACTTCGCTTGATGTTACTATTCCATTAATCATTATTCCTGATTGTAGATACTTCCTTATTAGTTTCAAAACTCTTTTATCTTTAATATCTTTCGATAGTTTATACATTAAAATATCATGATTTACTTTATCAAAGAATTTCTCTAAGTCTATGTCTACAACCCATGTATAACCTTCATTAATATAACTTTCAGCTTTCCTTATTGCATCTTTTACACCTCTGCGAGGGCGGAATCCAAAGCTATTCTCTGAGAAATTTTCATCATAAATTAGATTTAATTCCTGTGAGATTGCTTGTTGGATAAATCTATCTAAAACCGTAGGTATTCCTAGTAATCTAGTGCCTCCATCTGGTTTTGGGATTTCAACTCTTCTAACTGGCATTGGTTTATACTCATTGTTAAATATATCTTCTCTAATTTTGAGCCAATTTGTTTGTAGAAATTGTTTAAGTTCATAAACTGTCATTCCATCAACTCCATGACTTCCTTTATTAGATATTACTCTATTCATTGCTTGAAGTAAGTTTTGTCTAGATAATATTCTTTCTAATGAGCCATATTCAAATTCATTGGTTTCTCTTTTTGAAGTTGCCGAGAATTCTCTATGCACTCTTTGCCTATTTTCGAGTTCCACTCTATCTTTGGCACTAGGGCCTAAATATTTAGTTTTCTGCAATCTTTGATTATTCTGCGAAACTTTCAAACTTCAAAACCTCCTTAAAGTTCAGTCCTTCGTCCGCTATCGCGATTAGCGGAGTTA
>UQQU01000106.1 GCA_900543325.1 uncultured Clostridium sp.
ATTGAAATAAATGACCAAAAGCCCATGTTACTAAATAATCATCACCTTCAAAATATCCATCTCTTCTTTGCTTTATCGTAAATGCATCTGCAATATTTTTAGCAACGGATGGTTTTTCTGCTATAATAACTTTCTTCATAGTCAACTCCTATTTTTTCTATATAAATAATTATATCCTCTATTTTGAAGCATTAATCTTTATAAATAAAATAAAGGCTATTTTAAACAGCCTTTATCCATTATACAATATTTTTTTTATCATTTCATTATTGATTTTTTATTTGTCACTAATCCTACATAGCAGTTTTATATATAATAATTAGTATAAAATAATCACTACAAACCTAACTATCAACTTATATTATTTACATTTCATTAAACATCCAAACATAAAATGTCAAATATGAAGCAAAGGCTACCCATGCTATATAAGGTATCATTAATGTACCTGCTATTTTGTCAACTTTAAAGAACTTTACAGTAGTAATTATAATTAAAATTAGTAAAATTACTATTAATATAAATGATATCCCATATAATCTTAAATTAAAAAATATTATTGCCCATAAAAAATTTATTAGGAGTTGAATAAAATAATAAAAGTACCCATCATAATCATTTCTTCCTTCTTTATTATTCATATATATTCTATATGCAGCAACTCCCATTAATACATATAATATTGACCAGACAATTGGGAAAACAATACTTGGAGGATTAAGTATACTTTTTTTCAACGAATCATATGTACTCATTGATCCCTTAGTAATTAACCCTACCAATATTCCTCCAAATAGAGGTATTGCAATATTCTTTAATAACCCTATAAAATCAAACTTACCATTTACACAAAACAATTCCTTAATAATATTTTTTCTTTTTCCTTTAGGAGGTTTATTGGCTTGCATTTTAATTTTAACTTTCTTTTTCACTATCATCACCTCTTATTATTACTAATAAAATATATGTTTCATAATAAGAAATAATGTTTAGCTATTTTATTAACTATTTATATATTTATTAACTCTATTTTATTATTAATCAACTCTAACAAGTCTTCAATAACTTCATCTTTATTTTATCATTTATCCACTCTAATAAATCTTCAATAACCTCATCTTTATTTTTTTCATTTAACATTTCATGTCGTCCATTTTTATACAACTTATATTTTAAATCTGTTATTCCTAACCCTTTATAGGATTCATATAATCTAATTATGCCCTTTCCAAACTTTCCTACAGGATCTTTGTCACCGGCAAAAATAAATATTGGTAAACTTTTAGGAATCTTTCTTAAATTCTCTTTTTTGTTGATTTTCCATAATCCTCTAATTAAATCATAATAATATGATGTTGTACAAACAAATCCACACATAGGACTTTCTATATACTTGTCAACTTCTTCTTCTACTGAACATAACCAATCGTAATCTGTTCTATTAGGCTTAAAATTAGAATTAAAATTACCAAATGATAATTTATCCATAAGTTTACTTTTTGCTTTTCTTCCTCTTAACATAATTTCAATTTTTGAAATTAAAATTCCAAGTTTAGTTATTTTGTCTGGCCTACCATCAGTTCCTGATAAAATAACTCCATAAATTTCATCTCCATATAATTCTATGTACCTTTGAGCAACAAATGATCCCATACTATGTCCAAATAATATTATTGGTAAATTGGGATTTTCTTTCTTTATTATATCTGTTAATTCTTTTACATCTTCAACTAAAATATCAAATCCCTCATTGTCTGCAATATATCCTCTTTCTTCCTCTTCTTTTGATGTTTCTCCATGCCCCCTATGATCATGCGCATAAACAGTATAACCATTTTCACAAAGCTTCTTAGCAAAATATTCATATCTTAAAGCATATTCAGTCATACCATGAACAATTTGTATTATTCCCTTTGGATTTCCATTTGCAGTCCATTTATAGCATTTAATTTCTTTTCCCTCTATGTCACTAAAACAAAATCTATTCAAAACTATTATCTCCTTTTCAGTTTTTTGTTTATATTATTATCTTGTATTTCGCTACTGTCAATTATATAAAAGTATTTTTAATTATTTTTTTACATTTTAAATTTTTTTATAAAAATTTTTTTAATTTAGATTAAATATAATAAAAGATAGATTTGTTAAAGTGCAACTTTATGTTATACTATTTTAGTATTGATATGTCATTTGTAGTAGAGATATAAAAAAATAAAATGAATAATTTAATCTTTACTAATAAAATGTTTATATTTCAATAGTATTGTTAATAATGTAAATAAATTATTGTAGGTGGTGAAGGAAATTAGTATTAAGTCAATTCTAAGTATATTAGCAACAAAATTCACATTATTTCTTACTAAAACCATTTTAAAAGGTGGAACTACTTTCCCAGGGAGAGTCGCTTTAAAGCTAGATAGCAATATATTAGCTACAGTTTCTAAGGGATATAAAGTAGTTTTGGTTACAGGAACTAATGGTAAAACTACTACTACAAGCATGATTTATAACATCATTAAAGAAAAAGGATATCCTGTTATAACTAATAATACAGGTGCAAATCTTTTCCCAGGTATAGTTACTACATTTGTAGAAAACTATAAATTTTTCAACAAAGATGAAAATAAATATGCAATTATTGAAGTAGATGAAGCAAATTTGAAATATATTACAAAATATATTACTCCTGAAATAATAACAGTTACTAACCTTTTCAGAGATCAACTTGACAGATACGGGGAAGTATATACTACATTAACTAAAATTTTAGAAGGTATAACTCTTGTTCCTGAAAGTAAGCTTGTTCTTAATGGAGACGAGTCCCTTCTTGGAAAGTTAGATGTTAAAAATGAATTAGTTTTCTATGGATTTAAAACTCCAATAAATGAAAATAAAACTATAGATGTAAATGCAGATTCAAAGTTCTGTAAGTTCTGTAAAACTCCTTATAGTTATAATTTTGTTACATATAATCATTTAGGTGATTACTACTGTACAGGCTGTGGTTACACTCATCCTGCAATAAAGTATGGTGTAGATGAAATTCTAGAGTTAACAGCTGAAAGTTCAACTGTTAAATTTGGAGATACTGAAATTTATCTTGGACAATCTGGAGTTTATAATATTTATAATGCACTTTGTGCTTATGCAATTGCAAAAGAGCTTAATGTTGATGATAGTACAATAAAAAAATCTCTAGAAAGTCAAAGTTCTAGTTTTGGAAGACAAGAAATAATAAACATCGATGATAAAGAAGTTAAAATTATACTTGTTAAAAATCCAGCTGGATATAATCAAGCATTAGACACTTTATGTCTTAATAAAGACTCTTTCTCATGTGCATTCTTACTTAATGATAATTATGCAGATGGTAGAGATGTATCTTGGATTTGGGATGTTAATTTTGAAAATTTAAAAGATGCAGATTTAGATGAGGTATATGTATCTGGACTTAGAGCCTTTGATATGGCAGTAAGACTTAAAACTGCTGGTATAGCATCTTCAAAGCTTATCATTGAAGAAGATTATGAAAATCTAACAGCTAAAATTAGAAATGGTAAAAATAAAAAGCTATATATTTTAGCTACTTATACTGCAATGATAAACTATAGAAAGTATTTACACTCTAAAGGATATATTAAAAACCTTTGGTAATATAGGAGGAGCTTATGGAATTAAATATTTGTCACCTTTATCCAGATCTTTTAAATGTTTATGGCGATGTGGGTAATATATTAATTTTAAAGCATAGAGCCGAAGAACGTGGAATTAAAGTTAATATAATAAATGTTTCTTTAAATGATGAATTTAATGCAGATGATTATGATATTGTATTCTTCGGTGGTGGTCAAGACTATGAGCAATCAATAGTTTCTGCTGATTTAATGAATAATAAAAAAGAAGAATTATCTAGATATATTAATAATGGTAAAGTTTTAATAGCTATTTGTGGTGGTTATCAATTACTTGGAAAATACTATACTGCTCCAAATGCTGAAAGAATTGAAGGATTAGGTATATTAGATATATACACAGAAGCTGGTGATACTAGATTTATTGGTGATACTGTAATATATAACGAGGAATTCAACGAAACTTACGTTGGCTTTGAAAACCACTCTGGTAGAACTTATCTTAATGGATTAAAGCCATTAGGTAAATGTATCCACGGATACGGAAATAATGGTTCTGATGGATATGAAGGTTGTGTATACAAAAATACTTACTGTACTTACTTCCATGGTTCACTTTTAGCAAAAAATCCTGAACTTGCAGATAGATTTATTAAAATGGCACTTGAAATTAAATATTCAGAAGTGGCATTAGAAAAGCTAGATGATAGTTTAGAGCTAAAAGCTAAAGAAGTTATGATTACTAGATTAAACAACAAATAAATTAGACTAATAGAAGAAATAATTTCTTCTAATATTTAAAAATTATTTACCTAAAAGAAGGACGGGGAGTTTTATGACAAAAAAGTTTTTTAGAGCATTAACTTTAGTTATTTGCTTAACTTTAGTAGTACCATTCTTTAATACTACTAGAGTATTTGCTGCTACAGAGCCTCAAATAATTGGAGCCTCTGCTATAACAATGGATTTAGATACTGGTGAAATTATTTATTCAAAAAATGCTGATGTTCAACGTTCACCTGCTAGTACAACTAAATTACTAACAGGACTACTTTTTGCGGAAGCTAAAAATAAAGATGATTCAATTCCTTATACTGAAGATGCACTTGCAGTTAAGGAAACTTCATTACAAAACTTTCTTGGTAACAATGTAAAAGTAGGAACTACAATGACTGCTGATGATGTAATGAAAGCTGTAATGGTATTTTCTGCAAATGATACCGCTGTAATGATGGCTGATGCTGTTTCTGGCTCTGTTGATAAATTTACTGAACTTATGAACGAAAGAGCAAAAGAATTAGGTGCTGTTAATTCTCACTTTGTTAGCCCAAATGGATTAGAAACAGATCCGAATAATCACAATGTTACTACTGCATATGATTTAGCGCTTATTGCTAAAGCTGCTTATCAAAATGATTGGGTAAGAGAAACTTGTGAATTAGATAAGACTTCTGTTACTTTAGATGGTAAGAAAATATTTATTGAAACAAGAGATAAAATTCTTGGAGTAGATGGTAACCTTGGTGGTAAAACTGGTAATGAAACTAAGGCTGGTCATTGTTTTGTAGGTTTCTATAATAGAAATGGCAGAAACTTAGTTACTGTTGTACTTGGTTCTGAATATGGTGCTGATGGAATGAACGTATTCAATGATACTCAAGCTATTGCAAACTATAGTTATGATGCTAAAAAAACAACTTATAAATCAGCTGGTGATGAAGTTTCAAATGTAGAGTTAAGCTATAAATTATTTAGATTCTTCGGTCCTATAAAAACTATAACTGCTCCAGTTATATTAGATCAAGATATTGAATACTACAAGAATGATTTTAATGATAAAAATGCTAAAATCGAAGTTCCATCTAATGAATTAAACGCTTGGAAAGTAGCTTCAAATAATAATGTTGATTTAACTTTCACTGCTGGAAATCATAGTGAAACAGTTAAAGGTTCTATTACTTTAAGCGTAGGACAAATATTAAAAGCTAATATTGGAGTATATGTTCTTGCTTTACTAATAACAATTTTAATAATTGTATTAATATTTGTAGTAATTAAATTAATGATTAATTCAAAAAGACGTAGAAGAAATAGAAGAAGTAGATATTCTAGATACTAAAAAATGCTATGCAAAGTTTAACTTTGCATAGCATTTTTATATTTTAAAATATTAATTAAATACTGCAGTAACCCATTCATTAGTTTGATGTCTACTTATAAGCTTAAATCCATAACTTTCTACATTTTCCTTAACTTCATCAAAACTCCATTCAACAAGTCCAGAAACTAATATATTACCATTAGCATTTAAATGTTCTTTTATATACTTCATAAACATTTTAGTTTCTTCTCCTCCAATGTTTATAAAGATCCAATCAAAATTATCCTTAACTAAATTCTCATCATCTAATATATTCCCAACAACAGCTTCTATATTATTTAAATTATTTAATGATGCATTTAACATTACTTCATCCTCAACATCTCTTATATCAACTGCTACTACTTTTGAAGCACCTGCTATAGAAGCTGCTATAGAAAGTATTCCTGACCCTGTTCCAATATCTAATACTGACTTTTCTTTCATATCTAATGTATTTAAAATTAACTTTAATATGTCTTGAGTTGTTTCATGCAATCCAGTACCAAAAGCACCTTGTGAAATGAAGTTAATTTTTGCTTTTCCTTCAACCTCTTCATCTGGACTTGCTATAACATATTTATCATCTAAATGTATTACTGGAAAATCATATGTAGTATAATCATAATTATTCTCTTCAACATTTATGTAATCCATTTTAAGAATATCTTTTAAGTTATTCTTAAACTCCTCTAATCCTTCTTTTTCACCTTCAAAAGCAACCTTAAGAATTATTTCCTCATCTTCTTTCTCTAAATATCCATATCCATAATTATCTGTTGTTATTTCTAATGGATTTTCATAAAAAACATTATATATATCATTTATAGCTAAAAGTTCAATTGTAGAATCTAACTTTTCATATGGTAATTTATAAGAAATTATAAACATAAAATCAACCTTTCTTTATCTAGTTTTTCTTACTTTTTTATTTACACCTTTAGCACTCTTTTTTGCACTAAAGTTTTTCTTACCTTTATTTTTGTCACTCTTTTTATTCTTAAAACTTTTTTTAGCAATCTTTTCCACTTTGCTGCTAGTATTAGACTTTTCTTTAACTTTCTTCTTACTATTTGAACTAATCTCTTTCTTAGTATTTTCTTTTTTACTTTTTTCTTTTTTATTATTTTCTTTCACTACTGGATTTTTAGCTACAGAGTATCCAAACTTACCCAAAGCTTCAGTATCCATTTTAAAATACTCACCATGACAATATGTAATTAAATCAGCTTCTTCAAAGTGTATTTTCCCTTTTTCATCAATTAAGTCTTTATCTATATGAGATCCAACCACATCTGCAATAAATAAATCATGAGTTCCAAGAGGAATTATACTTTTTACTTTACACTCAATAGAAACTGGACACTCATCTATATATGAAACATCAACATTAGTTCCTTCTCTCATTGTAAAGTTCATTTCTTTTATCTTATCAAACTTACGTCCTGGTCTTACTCCACAATAGTCAACAGCTTTTGTCATATCTATACTTGGTAAGTTAACTGTAAATTCCATAGTTTCTTTTATATATTCATAAGATAACCTCTCTGGTCTTATAGATATTGATAACATAGGTGGTTTAGTACATACTGTTCCAATCCATCCTACAGTAAAAACATTTTCTTTTCCTTCTTTATTTTTAGATGTTATCAAAACAACTGGTACCGGGTTTAAAACTACACTACCTTTAAACTCTACCTTTTCCTTCATATTATTTCACACCTTTTCAAAATTTTCTTAACGATTATAACACACTTTAACTAAATTGCGCACTACCGCATTAATGCCGTGATGCCGAAAATTAATGATATAACCTCCAGTAAGTCATATAATTT
>UQQU01000107.1 GCA_900543325.1 uncultured Clostridium sp.
ACTATATTCTGTTCAATTTTCAAAGACCATTTACTCTGTCGCACCGAAGCGACTTGTTTATCTTATCACCGAATAACTTTTCTGTCAACATTTTTTTCAACATTTTTTTCAACATTTTTTGTTGTTTTTGTTAACTGAATTTGTTACTTAATCATTCGACTTATCGGCTGTCCCTTAGGACAAGATTTATAATACCACAATATATTAACATCCCCTTAACAATATATACTATATTTAATGTTTATTCTTTAATTACTACATTTTTCACTATTATTCTTTACTTTTCTTACGTTGATACACCAGGCTGAGTTAATTGTTTTATTCACTTTTTAATTGTTATAAATTCTATTTACCTATTAAAATATATATGTATATATTTTACCTTATATATTATGTATATATTTTTTTGATTTAATATTATTTCCACAATATAAAATAAAGTCATACAACATATTAAATAGTTGTATGACTTTATTAAAAATTTCTTATTTACGTTTTAAAATTATTGATTTACTTTGCTCTTGCATAATTTTTTTAATTCATCTGCAACAAATTGTACTTGTGTTCCTACAATTACTTGAATGCTTGTCTTGCTTGGTCTAATTATTCCAGCAACACCTGCAGATTTAATTACTTTTTCATTTACTGCTGTATGATCCTTGATTTCTAAACGTAATCTTGTTACGCAGTTATCAATACTAACTATATTTTCTTTTCCACCAAGACCTTTTAATATAGTCTCAGCTACAGCTGTAAAGTCATTGTTTGAAAGTTTAACATCCATTTCTCCAGCAGTATCATCATCATCTTCTCTACCTGGAGTCTTTAAGTTAAATTTAGTAATAGCAAATCTAAATACTACATAGTAAATTACTCCAAATGCTAAACCAATAGCTAATAACCAAAGTGGATTTTCAGCAAATGGTGCTTTAAAGCTTAAGAACCAATCAACAAAACCTGCACTGAAGTTAAATCCAGCTCTTACTGGTAACATTGCACAAACTGCAGCAGATATACCTGTTAATGCAGCATGAACTACATATAATCCTGGTGCTAAGAACATGAATGCGAATTCTAATGGTTCTGTAACCCCTGTAAAGAATGAAGCTAAACCAGATGCTAATAATAAACCAGCTACAACTTTCTTTTTATTATCTTTAGCAGTATGGTACATAGCTAAAGCAGCTGCTGGTAAACCAAACATCATTACTGGGAAGAATCCAGTCATATACATACCTGTTTGACCTAAAATTCCACCTTCCATAGTTCCCCAGAACTTACCAATATCGTTAATTCCAGCAACATCAAACCAGAATACTGAGTTTAATGCATGGTGAAGACCGAATGGAATTAATAATCTATTGAAGAATGCATATATACCAGCTCCAATTGATCCAGTAGAAATAATAGCTTCACCAAATGATACTAATGCTCCGTATACTACAGGCCATGCAAAGAATAATATTAATGTTGCAACAAGTGAAGCTCCTGCTGTTACTATAGCAACACATCTCTTACCACTAAAGAAGCTTAAAGCAGCAGGTAATTTTGTGCTTTTAAACTTATTATAACAAGCTGCACCTATTAACCCTGATAATATACCAATAAATTGTGTTTGAATTTTTCCAAATGCCGCTGGCACTTCTGAAACATCCACACCTTTTAACATAGCTACAACACCAGTTGATAATAAAGTAGTAATCATTAACCATGAAACAAGACCAGCTAATCCAGCTGTACCATCATTGTCATCTGACATACCAACACCAACACCAATTGCAAATAAAATTGCCATGTTGTCAATTAATGCTCCACCAGCTTTGATTAGGAACGCCGCAGCAACATTGTTTGCTCCCCAACCTGTTGGATCAATCCAGTACCCTATACCCATTAAAATGGCCGCTACAGGTAAACAAGCAACTGGAAGCATTAACGATTTACCTAATTTTTGTAAATACTTCATCATAATAGTAAAGTCCCCCCTTATTTTTTTTATTTTGTTTATTTTATGAGGATACATATAATACTTAAAATAATTTCTGTAACAAAAAAAGCTGAAAAGAATATAAGATATCCCTTTCAGCTAATGCCCATCTTTATGGTTGCACGCCTCATAATTTAAACGTTATTTACTTTACAATTACATTATAGTATATAATTGCTACACAAGTCAACGTTTTCATTATTTTTTTTATTTATTATTTTTATTGACATACTATTTTAGTATATATATAATTTTAATAGAAACGTGTTACTGTTAAATCAGGCATAAGTTAATCTTTATCTTAAAGATATACTTATGCCTTTTTATTTTATTACCTATATATAAATTGTGTAAACTTATTTTAGAAAGGATGTGAATCCTGAATTATCAGGAAGTATGATGGCTAATTTTTTCAAAAAGTTATTCGGTAAATCACAATCAAACAATGTAGAATCAACTACAGTAGAAAGTCCAAAGAATGCATTAGTGGCAGTTGCTACTGGTGACTTAATACCTTTATCAGAAGTTCCAGATCCAGTTTTTGCTGGAAAGATGGCTGGAGATGGTGCTGCTATAATGGTAACAGGTGATACTATCGTTGCACCTGCAGATGGTGAGTTATCATTAGTATTCAAAACTAAGCATGCATTTGCAATGACATTAGAAAATGGACTAGAATTATTAATCCATATCGGTGTTGATACTG
This sequence comes from uncultured Clostridium sp., assembly GCA_900543325.1. Classification (GTDB taxonomy): domain Bacteria; phylum Bacillota; class Clostridia; order Clostridiales; family Clostridiaceae; genus Clostridium. The sequence continues at coordinate 2,691 of UQQU01000107.1, forward strand.
TAAGTTTAAACGGAGAAGGTTTCGAACAATTAGTTGAAGCTGGTACAAAAGTTAAAGCTGGTACTCCTATCATCAAAATTGATAGAGACTTCATCTTAGGAAAAGGGTTATCTCTTGCAACACCAGTTTTAGTAACAAATGTTGATGCTGCTAAGTCAGTAACTCCAGTTGAATCTGGTTCTGTTGTTGCTGGTCAAAATATAGTTGTTAACTATGAAGTTTAATAAATAAAAAAATAGCTAGGAATGTTATTCTTAGCTATTTTTTTCTTTTCATAGAAACTCGAAATCTTTCTATATGCATTGTGATATATGCAATTTCATCTTCTGTCACTTTTTTATTTAAAGTTTCTTCAATTATTTTTGCTGATTCCTCTGCAATTTCATAAGATTGAGGATAAGATTTTTTTATTACATCAATTAAATCATTATTTAATATTGTATCAGTTAATATTCTTTCAATAGTAAATCTTATGTGGGCTAAAAATCTAGCATAATCTAAAGATTTTTTATTAATTTTAGAGTCAAATGCACTTTCTATACACGAAACTATCCTATTAGCTAAATAACTATATTTAATAGTATTAGAAAGTTTGTTTCCTTTTCTAGCTGAATGTATATGTAAAGTAATAAATCCTATTTCACCTGGCGGAAATTTAATTTTATATTTACGCTGTATTTTTTTTATAATTTTTTTTGCCATTTCAAATTCAACATTATATAAAGTTTCTATTTCTACAATAAAAGGATTACTTATTTCTTCTTTATTTTTTAATCTTTTTATAGCTAGAGCTAAGTGGTCTATTAAACCAATATGAATTGATTCATTTAACTCCTCATCTAACTCTTCACATATTTCAGCTATTGCCTCTTCACAAACAGCAACAAATTCCCCATCAACTCTATTGTATACTTCTTTTAGATTCATTTGATTTTTTTCATCTTCAATTGAAAATATCTTATCTATATCTATATTTTCACTAATTATATCTCCAGGCTTTTTATTAAAGCCTATCCCTTTCGCTAAAATAATTTTCTCTATGCCATTATCCTTTACAAGTACCATATTATTATTTAAAGCTTTAATAACAGTACTATTTCCCTTTAATTTAACCCCTATTTTAATCACCCCTTATTATTAAAGTATTTTATAAAAAGTGATATGATCGCTCCATTTACCATTTATATATAAATACTTTTTATTAACACCAACTTCTTCAAAACCACAGGCTAATAAAACGCCCTTAGATCTTTCATTAGTTGTTAAAGCGGAAGCTTCTATTCTATGCAAATCTAAATACTCTTTAGCATACTCTAAAACTAAGTTTATAGCTTCTTTCATATACCCTCTTCCTTCATACTCTTTATCTATAGAATATCCTAGTATTCCATTTTTAAATACTCCATAAACTATACTAGAAATTTTAGCTTTACCTATAAGTTTATCACCTATATATATACCTAAATCACTTCCTGAGCCTGTCATAAGCTGTCTATAACTTTCTAACAAAATTTCTTTTTGTGTTTCATAAGTGAAAAAACTAGCATCTCGCACTGGTTCAAATTCACGTAAGTGCTCTTTATTTCTCAAATAATACTCTAAAAGTTCTTGTGCATCATCAGGCGTGAAATTTCTAATTGAAATATTTTTTCCTTGTATCTCTACAATATTATTTCTTCCCGCATTCAAATATTCATTTCTATTTATTCCAAAACTTAATTCATCATAGAAACTACCCTTTGTAAATATATTATCAGTAAAAATAGCTTCTAATGTAAAACCACTATCTAAAAATGGCTTTAAATTTATATTTTCACTAACTACTACATTGGCCTTAAATGTATTTTTATCTTTAAATACAGCCTTAAGAATAGCTTCTAATGTAATTTTTAATAAGTCATAATTATCTTCTCTATAAAACTTTAACTTTAAATTACACTTTTTATTTTCCTTATCTAGTTCAGTTATAGTAAATCTTCCTATTACAATCTTATCTTTATCCTTAACTATATAATCATCTAAGGTACCCTTAATAAGTTCTATATTTACTTCCTTTTGATTATCCATACTAACTCTCCTAAAAACAATTTCAATTATTTTTATTATACAAATAAACTAATATAAAACTCAACCAACTTTAATTTAAAAGTAAAAATATTACTTAAAGGAATATCCCTATGTATATTTTAATATATTTGATTTATGTGAATTAAATATATTAATACTTCAAGGTGGGGATGACTATTTTTTTATATAAGAAAAAACATAAATTTAAAGTTCATAAATTATTATTTTATTTATTTATTTTATTTGCTTTATTTGTATTAATTTTATTTTTCAAATATCCTAGCAAATTTCAAAAGCTATTTCCTTACTTTCGCAACTATAAAATTGAATTCTCCTCAATTCTATCTGATGATACTCTAATAAACGAAATAAAAAATGTAAATAAATTAATTCCTTTAGAAGTTGAACTATCAGAAACATTAACAATAGATAATACCTACTTTAACTTAGATATATTTAAAAAATCTAAAAAAATAACTTTTTTTGCAAACTGTTCCTATTCTATAGATTTTTCTACTTTATCTAATTCTAATTTTGAAATAAATACTGTAACTAAAGAAGTGTCCATAACAATTCCTAAAATAGATATATTCAGCATAGATATAGATGAAAGTAAGACTATCTACTCTGATACAGAAGTTGGCTTCTTGAGATTTGGAGATTTGAAACTATCATCAGAAGAGTTAAGCTCAATATATAAAAACCTAAATTATTTATTTACAGAAAAAATGAATAATCCTGATTTTTACGAACAAGCTATTTTAAATACAGAAAAGTCATTAAGAGAACTCCTATTTAATTTAACAGGAGAAGATTATAATGTAATACTTAAAGTTGATTAATATAATTTTTAAGGGTAAGAAGCCTACTATGTTTAATATTATAAAATAGTAAATTCTTACCCTTAAAACTTTTATTTAATTATATTAATTTAATCCTGTTAAATCTTTAATTACTTCTCCACCTATTATCATTCCTGCTACTGGTGGAACAAATGATATACTTCCAGGAGTTTGTCTTTTTTGAGACGGAACAGCTCTTCCCTTATTAGGTACCATTGGTATTTCTTCTGAATATACAACCTTTAACTTCTTAACGCCTCTTTTTCTTAACTCAGCTCTCATAACTTTAGCTAAAGGACAAACCTTCGTTTTAAATACATCTGTTACTCTAAACTGAGTAGGATCAATTTTATTTCCAGTTCCCATAGACGCAATTAATTTAATATCATTTTTATAACAATACTCTGCTAATGCTAATTTTGATGTTACTGTATCTATAGCATCTACAACATAATCTATATCTTTTGGAATTATTTCTTGTATATTATCAGCAGTAATAAACTCTTGCTTTGCTTCAACTTTACAATTAGGATTTATAGATAATACTCTTGCTTTCATTGCTTCAACTTTAACATTTCCTACTGTAGCTTGTGTTGCATGTATTTGTCTGTTTAAGTTAGATATACAAATAGTATCATTATCTACTAAAATTAAATTTCCAACTCCTGCTCTTGTTAAAGCTTCAACTACAAAACTTCCTACTCCCCCAATTCCAAAAACTATTACTTTAGAATTATGTAATTTTTCTATTCCATCTTCACCTATAAGTAATTCAGTTCTGCAAAATTCATTTAATGACATATGCTTATTCTCCTTGTTCATATTTATTTTCCCATTGAGACTATTATATATTTCAGTTCAAACTAATACAAGTAATTCTATCGGTTTTCTTTGTTTTGAATTTTACTAACAAATCTGCTATTAATTAATTGAATGTCAGTATATAATATATTTTAAGTAAATTTATATAAATTATATACTTATATGGAGGATTTAAAAATGATTTTAGGAATAATAGGTGCTATGTCTGAAGAATTAGAAATTCTTTTAAAAGACATGAAATTAGAAACAGTTGAAGAAAAAGCAAAAATGAAATTCCATAAGGGAAAACTATGGGGTCATGATGTTGTTGCTGTTGTATGTGGTATAGGTAAAGTTAATGCTGCCGTATGTACTCAAATACTTGCTTCTGAATATAACGTATCATCAGTAATAAACGTTGGAGTTGCTGGCGGTATAGGTAAAGATATTTATCCTGGTGACGTAGTAATAGCAGAAAACTTAGTTCAATATGACATGGATACAACTGCCTTTGGTGATCCAATGGGGCAAATTCCAAGAATGGATACTTTTGATTTTAAATGTGATGAAAAATTAGTTGAAACAGCAAAAGCTGCTTGCGATGAAGCTTCTGACTTTAAAACATTCTCTGGAAGAATAGTATCAGGAGATATGTTCGTAGCTTCACTTGATAAAATTCAATGGCTTGAAAAAGAATTTGGTGCATTAGCTTGTGAAATGGAAGGTGCTAGTATAGCTCATGTTTGCTATTTAAACAATATTCCTTTTGTTGTTGTTAGATCTATATCTGATAATGCTAACAACGGAGCTCATATGGATTTTGAAAAATTCACTCCTATTGGAGTTAAAAACTCAACATTTATACTAAAAACAATGTTAGAAAAACTTTAATAATATTTAGCACCACATGGGGACAAAAAATGAAATATTAATTTTCCGGGAACTGTGAAATTTTCACCTAGAATTTATATCTTTGTTCCATTGAA
>UQQU01000108.1 GCA_900543325.1 uncultured Clostridium sp.
ACCGCTTAAGCTACTCTGAACATACCTGCACAGCAGGTAGTATTCATTTATACAATAAAGGAGGACAAGATATTATCATATGTATCTTATCCTCTTTTTATTTATTTAATATCCATAATCTTCATTTAGTAATAATATAAAAATTCTATTTGGTACAGGCTTTCTTATTACTGTATATTCACGACAAATTCTTTCAGGGCTACTGCAATTCATACATTTTCCAGTAACTGTACATGGAGTTTTCTTATTTAATCTTTTTGCATTTGCTGGTGCTGCAAAATTCTCTACTCTAGAAATTGCTTCATTAATATCTTTTACTATTTTATTTACTCCTGCAATAACTATTACCTTATCAGGTCCATAAAGCATTGCTGCAACTCTATTTCCATTACCATCTACATTATACAATTCACCTTCTTCAGTTATTGCATTAGTACTTGTAAAATAAGCATCACAAAAGAAACTTTCTCTATATATTTCCTTTATTTCTTGTTGAGTTAGCCCCTCTTTATACCTATCTAACAATTCATACCTTCCACTTCTTAAATGTTCCATAACTTTTGTTTCAAATAATGTCATAGAACCTCCAAAGCTAACTTTACTATTTGCATCAACTAATTCCTCTGTTTTATTAATAAGTTCTTCATGTGTATTAATTAAAAAACTTTCCATATTATTTTTTCTTAAAGATTCTAAAGTTCTATTTATTTTAATCTCATTTACCCATTTTATATTACTATCCATTTTAATATTTTCCTCCATAATCATCTAATATATTAATTGTAAACTAACATTTCTTATAATCCAATAATATAATTCACTTTTTTCTTATTTATGTTATTATATTTAATATATTTCACTTTTATAGGGGGTTAAAGTTATGAATTGGATTGAATCCATTAAAAATTATATTCCATATAATTCTCAAGAAGCTAAAGATAAAGATTTAATTATTGAATGTATAAACAAATTTGATAATATCTTAACTAGAGAAAATATAATAGCACATATAACTAGTTCAGGTTATATTGTTAATAAAGAACGAAGTAAAGTATTAATGATTTATCATAATATATATCAAAGCTGGGCTTGGACTGGTGGACATGCTGATGGAGATTGTGATTTGCTTCATGTAGCTATTAAAGAAGCTAAGGAAGAAACTGGTCTTAAAGAAGTTCTTCCTGTTATAAATGAGATTTTAGGATTAAACGTTTTAACTGTTAATGGTCATATAAAAAATGATAAATATGTCTCTTCTCATTTGCACTTATCCATTGCCTATCTTTTAGAAGCAAATGAAGATGATGAACTAATTATCAATGAAGAAGAAACTAATGGCGTTAAGTGGATACCAATTAATGAACTTCATATTCACTGCAATGAGCCTTACATAGTAAAAACTGTTTACGATAAATTTAATAAAAAAATTAAAGAGCTTAGTTTATAAAACTAGCTCTTTAATATTAAATAAATACTTTTTTATTAATTTTGGGCTAACCTCTTATAGTTTTCTAATCTTTCCTTAGCATCTTTTTCTGTCTTATCAAACAATTCTTCTGCTAATTCTGGGAATACTTTAGCTAAAGCTGCATATCTTACTTCTCCCATTAAGAAATCTTTAAAGTTTGCTTTTGGCTCTTTAGAATCTAATGTAAATGGATTCTTTTCTCCTTTAAGAGTTGGATTGTACCTATAAAGATTCCAATATCCACAATCCACTGCTCTCTTTTGTTCATCTGGAGTATTACTCATACCATTCTTAATTCCATGACTAATACATGGTGCATACGCAATTATTAATGATGGTCCATTATAGCTTTCAGCTTCTGTAATAGCTTTTATAGTTTGATTCTTATCTGCCCCTAAAGATACTTGAGCTACATATACATATCCATAGCTCATTGCCATCATTCCTAAATCTTTTTTCTTAGTTCTCTTACCTGATGCTGCAAATTTTGCAATTGCCGCATTTGGAGTTGATTTAGACGCTTGACCTCCAGTATTAGAATAAATTTCTGTATCAAATACAAGCACATTTACATCTTCATTACTAGCAAGGACGTGATCTAATCCACCATATCCAATATCATATGCCCAACCATCTCCACCAAATATCCATTGTGATCTCTTAATAAAGAATTCTTTATCTTTTAATATTTCTTTTGCAATTTCATCACTACAACCTTGTAAAGCAACTTCTAACCTTTCTGCTCTTTCTCTTGAACCATCACCTATATCTTTATTATTTAACCAATCTTCCATTGCTTCTTTTGCACTAGCACATAAGTTTTCATCTAATGCTTTCTTAATATTTGAAGCTATTCTTTCTCTTATTGTTTTAACACCCATGAACATTCCAAGTCCATACTCTGCATTATCTTCAAATAATGAATTAGCCCATGCCGGTCCATGACCATTTTGATTCTTTGTATATGCAGTTGAAGCACCTGAAGATGCCCAAATAGAAGAGCATCCTGTTGCATTAGCAATTACCATTCTATCTCCAAATAATTGAGTAACTAATTTAGCATATGGAGTTTCTCCACATCCTGCACATGCTCCTGAGAACTCAAGAAGTGGTTGTTCAAATTGACTACCTTTAACTGTATTTTTATTCATAGGATTCTTTTTATTTTTAATACTCTCTACTGAGTAATTCCAAGCTTCTATTTGATCATGTTGAGAATCAAATGGCTTCATTATTAATGCTTTACCCGGTGCCGGACAAACCTCTGCACAATTTGAACATCCTGTACAATCTAATGGAGTTACACCTATTGTATAGAAATACGGTTTTTCACTTTTAACTCCATTTGCCTTCAACTTCTTAAAACTTTCTGGAGCATTATTCACTTCTTCTTCAGTTGATAAGAAAGGTCTTATACATGCATGTGGACATACATATGAACATTGATTACATTGAATACAATTTTCTGGTATCCATTCAGGTACATTAACTGCAATTCCCCTCTTTTCATATGCTGTAGTTCCATGCATGAATGTTCCATCCTCAATATTATTATTTACAAATGCTGAAACTGGTAACTTATTGCCTTGTTGCTTATTTATAGGTATACATATATCTCTAACAAAGTCTGGAACAGATACTTTTTCCTCAATCTTCTCATCCTTTGCATCCTTCCAACTGTCAGGAACATTTATCTTTACAACAGACTCAAGGCCCTTATCAATTGCGGCATAGTTCATATTTACAACTTTTTCACCTTTTTTACCATAAGATGTTACTACTGCATCTTTTAAATATTTAATAGCTTCATCAACTGGTATTATATTAGCAAGCTTAAAGAAAGCCGCTTGCATTATCATATTAATTCTTCCACCAAGACCTATTTCTTGTGCTATCTTAACTGCATTAATTGTATAAAATTTAATATTATTTTCAGCTATATATTTCTTCATTTCAGCTGGTAATCTATCATTTAATTCCTCTTCACTCCAAATGGTATTTAATACAAATATTCCATTTTTTCTTAATCCTTCAAGTACATTATATGAATATACATAAGATTGATTATGACATGCTACAAAATCTGCCTTATCTATCTCATAATGTGACTTTATCGGATTCTTTCCAAATCTTAAATGTGAAATAGTAATTCCACCTGATTTCTTAGAATCATATGCAAAATACCCTTGAGCATACATATTAGTATGGTCACCTATTATTTTTATTGCACTCTTATTTGCACCTACTGTACCATCAGAACCAAGTCCCCAGAATTTACATGCTGTTGTTCCTTCCACAGCTACATCTATTTCTTTATTAGATTTTAATGATAGATTAGTTACATCATCTTCTATTCCAATAGTAAATCTATTCTTAGGATGTTCACTATTTAAATTTTCATATATTGCTGCTATATCAGAAGGATATGGATCTTTAGATCCTAAACCATATCTACCACCTATTACTTTAGGTGCATTATCCATTTCACTAACAGCTCTTAGTACATCTAAATATAAAGGTTCTCCAATTGAACCTGGTTCTTTAGTTCTATCTAAAACTGCTATTTTCTTAACAGACTTTGGTATAGCATTTAATAACCTTTCTATACTAAAAGGTCTATATAGTCTAACTTTAATTAGCCCAACCTTTTCTCCTTTATTTCTTAAATAATCTATAGTTTCTTCTATAACTTCACTTACAGCTCCCATAGATACAATAATTCTATCAGCATCAGGATCACCATAATAATCAAAGCAATGATATTCTCTTCCTGTTAATTCTGTAATTTTACTCATATATTCTTCTACCATTGCAGGAATATCATCATAATATTTATTTAAAGATTCACATAATTGAAAATAAACATCTGGATTTTGAGCTGTTCCTCTTGTAACTGGATGATTTGGATTTAATGCATTTTTTCTAAAATTATTAAGTGCATCATAATCTATAAGCTTTCCTAATTCATCATATTCTAATAATTCTATCTTTTGAATCTCATGAGATACTCTAAATCCATCAAAAAAATTAACAAAAGGCATTCTTGCTTTAATTGCTGTTAAATGTGCTACTGGTGATAAATCCATTACCTCTTGTACTGACCCCTCTGATAACATTGCACATCCTGTTGCTCTTGCTGCCATAACATCTTGATGATCACCAAAAATACTTAATGATGAAGTTGCTAATGCTCTTGCTGCAACATGAATAACTGCTGGTAATCTTTCTCCAACCATTTTATACATATTAGGTATCATTAATAATAAACCTTGTGAAGCTGTATATGTAGTTCCTAATGCACCACTTTGCAATATTCCGTGAAGAGCTCCTGCTGCACCAGCTTCTGATTGCATTTCAACAACTTTTACTGTTTGATTAAAAACATTTTTCTTTCCTTGGGCAACCCATTCATCTATATGTTCTGCCATAGGAGATGAAGGTGTTATTGGATAGATTGAACTTACTTCTGTAAATGCATATGAAACATAAGCAGCAGCAGTATTTCCATCCATGGTCTTCATTTTTCTCATAGTTTTTCCTCTCTTTCATTAATTCTGCAAATCATATTGTGTTTTAAACTTTTACCACATAAATTTTTCACTCTTTAATAGTATTTAAAAAATAAAAAATATTATGTATTTTTAACGAAAGAGTTTTTACCTTTTTTTTGTATTTATATATTGACTGTATAAATTTTAAGAATTATACTAATAATATAGTAATAAAATATCTACTATTAATATCGCGGGGTGGAGCAGCTGGTAGCTCGTTGGGCTCATAACCCAAAGGTCATAGGTTCAAGTCCTATCCCCGCAACCAAAAAAAGAATGTCTTAATGACATTCTTTTTTTATTTAAATCCCTCTATTTTTTACTTTAACTTGTAATGATTCAATTACATCTAAAGCTTTTTCATGTAAATCTTCATCAAAACTTGCACACAGTGATGCATCCACTAAAATATCTGCATTTATATATTGTGATTGGAATGTTACTACATTACTCACTACACATATATTAGTTACAACACCTACTATTTCAATATATTCTATATCTTCTCCTATTCTTTTAACTAATTTAATCATATCTTGCGGAGAAATTCCAAAAGAATATTTATTTATATGAATAGTATTTATATTATCTTTAAACTCTTTTAATCTTCCATATAACTCATGTCCTTTAGTATTAATTACACAATGAGATATAGGCAAGTTTTTACCTTCTCTTGTATTTAAATACTCATTAGTATGTGTATCATATGTAAAAACTACATTATATCCCTCACTTAAATATTTTTTAACTTTATCATATATACCTGCTTCCAATTCTTCTGCTTTTTTAAACCCCAAAGCCCCATTAACAAAGTCGTTTTGATAATCAATTACTACTAATAATTTTTTCATAAACCATCCTCCATTTTAGTTTATACATATATACTAATAAATTTATTCTATTATACTAATAATTTTACTCTATAATTTTACTTCTGTATATACAGCATTTTAGTTTTATATATAATTTACTAAAAGTTTCATGTCCATTTTTATTAAAATTTTATGTTAATTTACTATTTTTCCTTTAATAAATCACTAATATTATATATAATGGAAAAGTAGTTAAATTAAATATAGTTATAATGGAGGTAATTTGATGGAATTTTTAGAAATTATTAAAGCCATAATTCTTGGTATCGTCGAAGGTATTACAGAATGGCTTCCTATTAGTAGTACTGGTCATATGATTTTAGTAGATGAATTCTTAAAACTAAATGTTTCTAAAGAATTTATGGATATGTTTTTAGTAGTTATACAACTTGGTGCTATTTTTGCAGTTATTTTATTGTATTGGAAGAAAATATTCCCCTTTAAATATAATAACGGAATTAAAATAGAAAAAGATACATTAATAATGTGGGTTAAAATACTAATTGCATGTGTTCCAGCTGCTATTGTTGGACTGTTATTTGATGATCAGCTTAATGAATTATTCTATAACCCTACAACAGTTGCTGTAATGCTAATCTTATTTGGTATTTTATTTATAGTTATAGAAAACTATAATAAAGGTAAAAAACCTAAGATTAATAGTTTAGCTGAGATAACTTATACAGTTGCAATTATGATAGGTCTTTTCCAACTTATCGCTGCTATTTTCCCTGGAACTTCTCGTTCAGGTGCAACTATAGTTGGAGCATTATTAATTGGTGTATCTAGAACTGTAGCAGCTGAATTCACTTTTTTCCTTGCAATTCCTGTTATGTTTGGGGCTAGTGCTTTAAAACTTGTTAAATTTGGACTACAAACGGGATTTGTAATGACAGGAAGCGAGTTAACAATACTATTAGTAGGTATGATTGTAGCATTTATAGTATCAATACTTGCTATTAAATTCTTAATGTCTTATATCAAAAATAATGATTTTAAAGTTTTTGGTTGGTATAGAATTATATTAGGTGTAATTGTACTTTTATATTTCTATGTTATTAGATAATTATACATAAAAAGGGACTGCTATCTAGGAGGGCACTGAAAAAGTGCCTTTCGGAATAAAAGACCTAAAAAATTTTTTTT
>UQQU01000109.1 GCA_900543325.1 uncultured Clostridium sp.
ACCAATATAAAAATAATGAAAATGGTGAAAAATGAAAATAGTAGACAAAAATTTAGACATAGCACTTCATATTCAACTTTATCAAATAATTAAAGATATGATAGAAAGTAAAGAACTTGAAGAAGGTGCAAGTTTAATGCCAGAAAGAGAACTTTGCAAACTTCAAAATATTAGTAGAATGACAGTAAACAAGGCAATTATAAATTTAGTAAATGAAGGCTTATTAGAAAGAAGACAAGGTAAGGGAACTTTTGTATCATATAAAAAACAACAGTATAGATTTCAAAAGTTAAAAGGTTTTACAGAAGTTATGAGTGAACGAGGTTTTAATATAAATAATAAGATATTAGAATTTGAAATAGGAACTCAGAATAAAATTATAAGAGATCATTTAGGTATAAAAAATGAACATGAGCTTGTTTATAAAATAAAAAGGCTTAGAATAATAGATAATGAACCTTTTGCCTTAGAAACTGTATATATTCCAGAAAAAATGTGTGCTGGATTAAAAGAAGTTTTAAAAGAGGAGGATTCTTTATATAGGGTATTTAGAGAAGAATATAATCATAAAATAGAAAAAGCAATACAAACAATAGAACCAATAACTTTAAATAAAGAGAGCTCAAAACTTTTAAACAGAGATATAAATTCACTTGCTTTAAAATTTGATAGAAAAGTATATACCAAAGACCAAAGCATATTAGAGTATACTATATCAATTTTTACAAGTGATAAACATCAATACCAAATTATGATGACTGAATAGGGGGATAATATGAAAGCAGTTGTAAATGGTAAAATTGTTTTAAAAAATGGTGTTCTAGAAAATAAAGTAATAGTATTTGACAAAAAGATAATAGATATATGTGATGAAGTACCAACTAATTGTGAGATTATAGATGCAAAAGAAAACTATGTATGTCCGGGGCTTATAGATATACATATACATGGATGTAAGGGATTTGATGCCATGGATGAAGATGAAAAGGCAGTAGAGATTATAAGTAAAGGATTAGTAGAAACTGGAGTTACATCTTTCCTACCAACTACAATGACTATGTCACCTGAAAGAATTTATAAAGCCTTTGATAATATAATAAAAGCTAAAAATAAAAGTATTAAAGGTGCAAAAGTATTAGGTGCACATATGGAAGGACCTTTTATCAATGAAAAATATAAAGGTGCACAAAATCCTAAGTATATATATAAACCAAGCTTTGACTTTATAAAAGATTACACAGACATTATAAAAGTAATATCATATTCACCAGAAGAGGATAAAGATTTTGAATTCACAAAACAAGTAAAAAAAGAAACAGATATAGTTTTATCAATATGTCATAGCGATGCTAGTTATAGTACTGGAAAAGAAGCTAAAGATTTAGGAGTAACTAATATAACACATTTATTTAATGGTATGACTCCTTTAAATCATAGAAATCCAGGAGTTGTTGGATTAGGTTTAATGTCAGATATGTACTGTGAACTAATAGCAGATAAAATACATATAAACAAAGAACTATTCCAATTTGTAATTGATAGTAAAGGAAAAGATAAATTAGTATTAATTACAGACTCTATGAGAGCTGGATGTATGCCTGATGGTGAGTATGATTTAGGTGGTCAAACTGTATACGTTAAAGATAACTCAGCAAGGATAGCAAGTGGAAGTTTAGCAGGAAGTGTATTAACTTTAAATAAAGCAGTATATAATTTTAAAGAAAATACAAACTTAAATATATACGAAGCAATAAACTTGGCATCTTTAAACCCTGCAAAATCAATAAAGGTAGATGATAAAAAGGGAAGTTTAGAAATAGGTAAAGATGCAGATATAGCTATATTTAATGAGAATATGGATTGCTTAGCTACTATAGTAGAAGGCGATACAATATACAATAAGATAAATTAAATTGAGGTGGATTATATGAGAATAATAGTTTGTGAAAATTATGAAGAAGTAAGTAAAAAAGCTGCACAAATGATATTAAGTCAAGTAACTTTAAAGCCAAATTCAGTTTTAGGTCTTGCAACAGGTTCTACACCCATAGGAATGTATGAAAATTTAGTAAGTCTTAATAAAAAAGGTGATATTGATTTTTCAGAAGTAAGAACATTTAATTTAGATGAATATTATAAATTACCTAAAGAAAATGACCAAAGTTATCATTATTTTATGTATAAAAATTTATTTGACCATATAAATATAAATCCAGAAAATATACACATACCAAATGGTATGACAGATGATGTTGATGCTGAATGTGAAAGATATGATGAGTTAATTAAAGAAGCTGGTGGAGTAGATATACAAGTATTAGGAATAGGAAACAATGCACATATAGGGTTTAATGAGCCAACAATAAACTTTGAAAAGGGAACTCATTTAGTACAGTTAGAAGACTCTACAATAGAAGCAAACTCAAGATTCTTTGATAATATAGAAGATGTTCCTAAAAAAGCAATAACAATGGGAGTTGGATCAATATTTAAAAGTAGAAAAATAATGTTAATTGCAACAGGAGAAAATAAGGCTGAAGCTATTTACAATACTGTATATGGAAAAGTAGTGCCCGAAGTACCAGCATCTATATTACAGTTTCATAGTGATATAGTTTTAATATTAGATAAAGAAGCTGCTAAGCTTTTAAAGGAAGAAGACTATAAAATAGCATAATTAGTTGAATGAAAATACCCCCCGTCGGATTTTACGACGTGGGGATTTTTGTGTTTAAATTATAAATTTGTAATAAATAGATCTATTATAATTATTTCTTATAGTAGCATCATCAAGTATAAATTTAATAAGTATGATATAATAAAAATATAATCACAAGATAAAAGGAGATGAATGTATGAATAGAGGACTACTTGATCCTAAAATAGATTTTGTATTTAAAAAAATATTTGGCTCAGAAAAACATCCTAGAGTATTAATATCTTTTTTAAATGCTATACTAAAACCTATAAATCCGATAAGTAATGTAGAAATTAGAAATTCAGACTTAGAAAAAGAATTTTTAGATGATAAATTTTCAAGACTTGATATAAAGGCTAGAACTAATAAAAATGAAATTATTAATATTGAAATACAGTTAAAAAATGAATACAATATGATAAAAAGAAGTTTATATTATTGGAGTAAGATGTATGAAGAACAATTAAATGAAGGCGATGATTATTCTAAACTAGAAAGAACTATTTGTATTAATATATTAAACTTTAAATATTTAGATAATAATAGATTCCACAATGGATATAGATTAAAAGAAATTGAAACTAATGAAGAATTAACTAATATACAAGAAATTCATTTTATAGAAATACCTAAGTTATCAGAGGATAGCAATGAAAAAGACATGCTTGTTGCGTGGATGGAGTTTTTAAAAAATCCTGAAAGTGAAAAAGTTAGAAGTCTTGAACTAACTATTTCAGAAATAAGGGAAGCAAAGGATGAACTTATCAGAATTAGTAATGATAAAGAGCAACGATTACTTTATGAAATGAGATCTAAAACTTTAAAAGATAAAAATAGTGCATTAAATGAAGCTGAAAGAAAAGGGATAGAAAAGGGAATAGAAAAAGGAATAGAAAAAGTAGCTAAAAACCTTTTAGATATGGGGATACCTATAAATGAAATTATACTTGCTACGGGTCTTTCTGAAAATGAGATATTAAACATAAAAAATAATATATAAACTATAAGGCAAGGTGCTTATTAAATAATCGTCTTGCCTTATTTTTATTTATAGACTGAATAAGTTATTTATAAAAGTATTGGGAAGTGAATATGAAATTAAAGGACCTTGGAAAATAAGTATAGATTAATTTTTACTTCAATTAATTTAAAATTTGCGAATTTAACACATAAGTTTGATATTGCTTGAAGTAGATTGTGTTTTATATTAAAGACAGTACATAAAGGTAAATTATATATCTAACTTCAAAAATGATTGAAATTAGTCGAAAAAAGTGTTATGCTTACAAAAGTAAATTAAAAAATAATGTAACTAAAAAGAGCTTATTTTATAAGCTCTTTTTAAATGACCAAGAGAGGTAATAATATGATAAAAGTTGACAACTTATCTTACTCATTTCCACAAAAAGACCTATATAACAATATTTCATTTACAATAGAAGAAGGTCAACACTGTGCATTTATAGGAGCAAGTGGTAGTGGAAAAAGTACATTAATAGATATAATAATGGATTCAGAAAGATACCTTTTTGATGGTACACTAGAAATGGACCAAAATTGTAAAATTGGATATGTAAGCCAGTTTTCACAATGTGATAAAAGTAAAGAAACAACAGTTTTTGAATATATAGCACAAGAATTTATCAGACTAGAAGAAGAAATAGCACACATCTGTGCACAAATGGAAACGTCTTCAGATATTGAAGTATTATTAGAAAAGTACCAAGAAGCCTCAGATAAATTTGATGCAATAGATGGCCATGATTACGAAAGTAATATAAATAAAAAACTTAATCTTGCAAATTTAAGTAGACACAAAGATAAAATGATATCTGAACTTAGTGGAGGAGAATTTAAACTTATTCAAGTTATTAAGGAAATGCTTAATAAGCCAGACTTAATGATTATGGATGAACCAGATGTATTTTTAGATTTTGAAAATCTTAATGCTCTTAAAAACTTAATTAATTCTCATAAGAAAACAATATTAGTTATTACACATAATAGATATCTACTTAACCATTGCTTTAACAAGATTATTCATCTTGAAAACACTGAACTTCAAGAGTTTGATGGAAGATTTATTGATTATAACTTCTCATTACTTCAAACTAAAATTGAAACACAAGAAATATTTATTGCTGAAGAAGAAGAAATTGCAAGAAATGAGGCTTTAATTAATATATTAAGAGAAAAAGCAACTTATAATTCAGAAGCCTCTAGGGGAAGGGCTTTAAAAGCTAGAGTTAAAATACAAGAAAGATTACAAGAGCGTAGAATAAAAGCTCCATTTGTATATATCAAAGAGCCCTATATAAATTTAACTACTGATAATGAAATTGAAGAAGAAATTACAGCTTTAAAAGTTAATAATTTTGGAGTAACTTTTGATGAAGTGCTTTTAGAAGATGTTAATTTTGAAATTAAGTCTAATGATAAAGTGGCTATAATCGGTACAAATGGTGTTGGTAAAACTACTTTAATGAAAGAAATATTTAAAAACAACAACGAGTGTATTGAAATAAATGATAATATTGAACTATGTTATTTATCTCAAATGCAAGGAAATGGATTAAATGAGTCTAGTACAATTCTTGAAGAGTTTTATGAGGCAGGATTTAAAAACTATGGTGAAGTTAGAAGATATGTTTCACGCTATGGTTTTAATGAAGATGTGTTAAAACAAAATATAAGTTCTTTATCTGGCGGTGAAAGAAATATTCTTCAATTAGCTAAGGTTTCATCAAGTCGTGCTAATATGTTACTTCTTGATGAACCTACAAGTCATTTAGATACTTATTCTCAAATGGCACTTGAGAAGGCTATACAAAACTATAATGGTGCTATATTAATGATTTCTCATGACTATCAATTTATAGTTAATTGTATGGATTATGTTTTAATGATTGAAGATAAGACTATTAGAAAAGTTAGTATGAAAAAATTTAAAAGGATGATTTATGCTAATTATTTTGATAAGGACTATTTAGAAACTGAACAAAAGAAAAAATCAGTTGAAACTAAAATAGAAAGAGCTTTAATGGATACTAATTTTGAACTTGCAAAAACTTTATCTAAAGAATTAGAAGAATTAATTAAGTTACTTTAATATATAATAACCCTATATTTACTAATATAGGGCTATTATATATTAAACGAATATAATTTCTATGGTTTTAATATAACTTTTATACAATCTTCAAGTTTTTTATCAAATATTTCGTAAGCATGTTTTCCTTCATCAAGTTTTAATTTATGAGTAATTATATCAGTTGCATCAAATTCTCCTTGTTTAATAAGTTTAAGTATAGGGTCTACATATCTTTGAGCTGGGCATTGACCCATTTTTAAGGTAATATTTCTTGCGAAAAAATCTCCTAAAGGGAACATATTATATCTTGCACCATAAACTCCTACCAATACAACTGTTCCACATTTTCTTACGGCTTGTGTAGCTATTTCAATTGCAGATTTTGAACCACCTTGAAGTTTTAATAGTGTTTCTACTTTTTCAATCTTAGTCATCTTTCCATCCATTCCTACACAGTCTAAAACAACATCTGCACCACCATTAGTTATTTCTTTTAAATATTCACCTGTATTATCGTAATCTTCAAAGTTTACTGTTTCAACACCTTTATATGATGCTGCATGTTTTAATCTATACCCAACATTATCTACAGCTATAATTCTATTTGCACCTCTAAGTATACACCATTTAATTGCTGTGAGACCTATTGGTCCACATCCAAGAACAACTACAGTATCACCTCGTTTTACACCTCCTATATCTACACCCCAATAAGAAGTAGGTAAAACATCTGTTAAAAACAATACTTGTTCATCTTGTAATTCTTCTGGAACTATAGTAGGTCCTACATTTGCATAAGGAACTCTTAAATATTCGGCTTGTCCTCCAGCATAGCCACCAAATGTATTACTATATCCAAATATACCTCCAGCCTCACCATTTGGATTTGAATTATCACATTGGCTAAATTGACCATGTTCACAATAACAACAATGACCACATGCAACTGGAAAAGGAATTATTACTCTGTCATTTTTCTTGACTTTAACAACATCTTTCCCAACTTCTTCTACTATTCCCATTGTTTCATGACCTAATCTAAATCCTTTTGGCATATTTGGTATCATTCCATGTATTAAATGTAAATCAGATCCACATATAGCAGTAGATGTTACTTTTATAATTATATCATCACTTTTTTCAATTTTCGGATCTTCAACATTTTCTACATCTACATTTTTCTTTCCATTATAAACTATAGCTTTCATAT
>UQQU01000110.1 GCA_900543325.1 uncultured Clostridium sp.
GAGCACTCGGCTGTTAACCGATAGGCTGGAGGTTCGAGTCCTCTTCGCGGAGCCAAATAAAGCTAGAATTGAATTCTAGCTTTATTTTTTTACAATAAATTATATTTGTTGTATACTTAAAATTAACACATGATTAAAATAATATTATTACTAATAAGGGGTAAAAGACATGGAAGTTATAATTATTGGAGCTGGTAAAGTAGGATATACCTTAGCTAAATTTCTTTCTAATGAAGGAGATGATATAACTGTAATTGATAATAATATGGAAGCTTTAAACTCAATTATAGAAAAATTAGATGTAATGGGTGTTAAGGGAAATGGAACTAGTTTAAAAGTACTTCATGAGGCTGGAATAAGTAAGTCTGATTTAGTAATATCAGTTACTGGAAGCGATGAAGTAAATATGTTATGTTCATT
Organism: uncultured Clostridium sp.; assembly: GCA_900543325.1. Lineage (GTDB taxonomy): Bacteria > Bacillota > Clostridia > Clostridiales > Clostridiaceae > Clostridium. The sequence continues at coordinate 421 of UQQU01000110.1, forward strand.
AGCGGCGAAAAAATTAGGAGCAAAGTATACAATTGCTAGAGTAAGAGGACCACAATATTCTGAAGAAATATTAATGTTAAAAGATGAATTAGGTATAGATCTAGTAATAAATCCAGAAAAGGAAGCAGCATTAGAAATAGCTAAATTGATAAAATTTCCATCTGTAAGAAGTGTAGATACATTTGCTCATGGAAAAGTTGATTTAGTTGGATTTACTATACTTGACAACGATGGATTAGATGGATATGCAATTTGCGATATTAAATACATTAAGGATTCAATATTAATTACTGGAATTGAAAGAGATGGAAATATACATATACCAACTGGTGATTTTATATTACGTAAGGATGATAAGGTTTATGTAATAGGAGAACATAAAAAAATAGAAAATTTCTTTAAAAAATTAGGAAGATTCCAAGATAAAATAAGAAATCCGTTAATAATAGGTGGAGGAAGGATTACTCACTATTTAGTTAATACAATAAATAAAATAGGGGTTACATCTAAAATAATAGAATTTAATATGGATAAATGCATTGAGTTAAATGAAACATTACCAGAGGCAATTGTAATTAATGGTGATGGAACAGATCATGAACTGCTTTTATCAGAAAATCTTCAAGATGCTGATGCATTTATAGCATTAACAGGAAGAGATGAAGAAAATATAATTACATCTCTATTTGCAATGAATAATGATGTAAAAAATGTAATAACTAAGATTACTAGATTTAACTATAATGTTATAGCTAAAAATGTAGGAATAGATACAATAATTAGTCCTAAAGCTATAACAGCTAATAAAATATTAAGATATATACGTTTCTTGAAGAATAAAAATAAATGCTGTATAGAAAGAATATATAAAATATTTGATGAACAAGCTGAGGCTGTTGAGTTCTTAATTAAAGATGATATTAAATTCCTAAATAAAAAATTAAAAGATGTTAATATTAAGAGTGATGTAATAGTGGCTACAATAGTTAGAGATGATAAAATAATAATTCCATCTGGAGATGATAAAATAGAACTTGGAGATAGAGTTATTATAATAACTAAAAGAGATAAAATAGTTGATATAAATCATATAGTTGCTGGAGGAAACAAATAATGAATTTTCCAGCTGTATTAAATATAATTGGGCATGTTATAAAATATGAGTTATTACTTCTAATAATTCCATTCTTAGTAGCACTTTATTATGGACAAGGAGATGCTAGTGCATTCTTATATACTATAATAATAATGATTCCTATATACATAGCTCTTACAAGAATTAAATGTAAGAGTAAAGAGATATATACGAAAGAAGGTTTTGTTACTGTAGGATTGGCATGGATAGCAATTTCTTTCTTTGGGGCATTACCCTTTATCTTTAGTGGTGCTATACCATCTATAATAGATGCATTTTTTGAAACTTCATCTGGATTTACTACTACTGGGGCATCTATATTAACTGAAATTCAAAGCTTACCTAAAGGTATATTATTTTGGAGAAGTTTTACTCATTGGGTAGGTGGAATGGGATTCCTTATATTCATTTTAGCCTTAATGCCATCATTTAGTGGTAATACTATACATCTTTTAAAAGCAGAGAGTCCAGGACCAACTCCAGGTAAAATAGTTCCTAAGATAAAGCAAACAGCTAAGATATTATATGCAATTTATTTTGTATTAACAGTAATTGAGACAATATTCTTGAAGGTTGCAGGAATGTCTTGGTATGATGCTACTTTACATGCATTAGGAACTGCTGGAACTGGTGGATTTTCAAATATGAATGCTAGTGTGGCTGCATTTAATAATCCTGCAGTAGAATGGATTATTACTGTATTTATGCTTTTATTCGGAGTAAATTTTGTTTTATACTTCCAACTTATAAGAGGAAATATAAAAGCATTCTTTAAGAGTGAAGAGTTAAAATGGTATCTAATTGCTGTATTTGGCTCAATTGTTATTATAGCAATTAATATAATACCTTTTAATTCAGGAAATATAGGGCAATCTGTAAGAGATTCAGCCTTTCAAGTAGCATCAGTTGTAACGACTACAGGATATGCAACAGCTGATTTTAATTTATGGCCAACGCTTAGTAAGATGATTTTAGTTATGCTTATGTTTATGGGAGCAATGGCTGGATCAACTGGTGGAGGAATTAAGACTATAAGAATAGTTATAATTTTCAAAGCTATAAGAAGAGAAATAGATAAGATATTACATCCTAGAAGAATTAAAAGTGTAAAAATAGATGGAAATATCGTTAATGAGGAAACTATATCAGGAGTATTTTTATTTATATTTGCATATATAGTTATTTCACTAATTGCAATATTTATAATATCATTTGATAACTTTGATGTTACTACAACAGTTACATCAGTAATAGCAACTTTAAGTAATATAGGACCTGGATTAGAATTAGTAGGACCTACAGGAAACTATGCTGCCTTTTCAGATTTAAGTAAAATAGTTTTATCATTCTGTATGTTAGCAGGTAGGCTTGAAATATATCCAATGTTAATATTATTTAGTCCATCACTTTGGAAAAAAAAATATTAAAATAAAAAAGTTAATTATAAAACTAAATAAAGGGTATTTGAAAATACAAAGTTTATAAAGCCAGCTTATGCTGGCTTTATTTTTTTAATAATTATTATAAGAAAATATAGTGAAATATAAATTTATAGTAAATAATAGAAGATATGATATATAATTAAATATAATGAAAAGAAGTCTAGAATAATATATTTATAATCTAGATAAAAAGGAGGAATAATTTATGTTATCTCGTGAAGTAGCAGAGAGGGTACTTGGGAGATGTTTAATAACTGGTGGGGATTTTGCAGAAATATTTGAGGAAGATACTCTAAATAACTCAATTAGTATATTAAATGGAAAGGTTGAAAATTCTGTAGGTGGAAGAACTTATGGAATTGGAATTAGAATATTTAAAGGATTAAAAAGTGTATATGCTTATACAAATAATAATAGCTTAACTTCACTTTTAAATGTTGCACAAAAAGCAGCCCTTGCATTGGGTGAATTAAAAGAAGAAAAGATGATAGTTCTTAATGAAACAAATACAGTTAATTTTAATCCAATATTACTTGCGCCATCATCAATTGAAATTAATAAAAAAATTGGTGTTATGAAGGTTGCTTATAACGCTGCAAAGAACTATCATGATGAGATAGTTCAGGTTGGAGTTGGATATGTAGATAAGGAACAAAATGTTTTAATTGCAAACACAGAAGGATTATATACTGAAGATAAGAGAGTAAGAACAAGACTTACTGTAAATGCTATAGCTTCTGCTAATGGGGAAAATCAAACAGGCTTTGAAGGTCCTGGTAGACATATGGGATTTGAAATGTTTAAAGAGATTGATCCTGAATATTACGGAAAAGCCGCAGCAAAGCAAGCATATACAATGTTACATGCAAAAAATTGTCCTGCTGGTAGAATGACAGTTGCTATTGATAATGGATTTGGTGGTGTTATATTCCATGAAGCATGTGGACATTCATTAGAAGCAACAGCTGTAGCTAAAGGAAACTCAGTATTTACAGGAAAATTAGGACAACAAATAGCCTCTACTAAAGTAACAGCTATTGATGATGGAACTATTCCTAATGCATGGGGATCATTAAATATAGATGATGAAGGAAATAAAACTCAAAAAAATGTTCTTATAGAAAATGGAATATTAAAATCTTATATGATTGATAAATTAAATGGACGTAGAATGGGAATGGCCTCAACTGGTAGTGGAAGAAGACAAAGCTATAAATTTGCACCTACATCTAGAATGACTAATACTTATATAGCTAATGGAGATGATAATCCAGAAGATATAATTAAATCTATTAGTGATGGTTTATATGCTAAAAAAATGGGTGGAGGATCTGTTAATCCTGTTACTGGAGAGTTTAATTTTGCTGTATCAGAAGGATATTTAATTAAGAATGGTGTTATTCAAGAACCTGTTAGGGGTGCTAGTTTAATAGGAAAAGGTAGCGAAATATTAATGGATATAGATATGGTTGGAAATAATATGACACAAGGACAAGGTATGTGTGGATCATCATCAGGAAGTATCGCAACTAATGTAGGTCAGCCTATGATTAGAGTAAAAGAAATAACTGTAGGTGGAAGATAGGAGGGAGAATATGGAACTAGATTTATTTGTAAAAAGTTTATTTAAAAAAGCTAGTGAAGCTGGATTTTCAGAGTATGAAGTTTATTATGTAGATAGAGAAAGTTTAAGTATAAGCGTATATAAAAGTGAGGTTGAAAAATATAACCTTAATAATTCAGCTGGATTATCTTTTAGAGGAAAGTTAGGAGATAGAATAGGGTATTCTTATACAGAAATATTAGATGAAGATGCTATAGAAATGCTTGTAAAGAAGGCAAAGGAAAATGTTTTAGCAATTGAAAATGAAGATGTCCAATTTATTTATGATGGGGATAAGGAATATAAAGAAGTTAGTACTTATTATCAAGCATTAGAAAATATTCCTGCAGATAAATTAATAAAAATTGCATTAGATATGGAATCAGAAGCTAAGAAATATTCAGATAAAGTAGAAAGTTTTAGCGGATGTGCAGTATCTTATAGTTCAGGAAAATATGGAATTATAAATTCTAAAGGATTAAATTTACACAATAAATCTAATATATTAACAGCATATGTTGTTCCAATTGTTAAAGATGGAGATAATATGTATGATGGTTTTGGATATGTAGTTGCAAAATCATTAGATGAAGTTAATACATTTGAAATTGCTAAAATGGGTGTAGAGGAGGCTTTAAGTAAAATTGGAGGAACTTCAATACCATCAGGAAATTATAAAGTAATTATAAATAGTGATGCTATGGTATCTATTATTTCTACATTTGCAGGTGTGTTTAGTGGAGATGCAGTTCAAAAAGGATTAAGTCTTTTAAAAGGAAAAGAAGGTGAAGTTATTGCTTCAGATATAGTAAATTTAGTTGATGATCCACATTTAGAGAATGGATTAGCATCAGTTGGATTTGATGATGAAGGAGTGGCTACATCAAAAACTTATTTAATAAAGAGTGGTAAATTAGAAAGTTTACTTCATAATTTAAAGACTGCTAATAAGGCAGGAGTTAAATCTACAGGAAACGGATTTAAATCTTCATATGCATCACCTATTTCAGTATCGCCAACAAATATGTATATAGAGCCAGGAATTGATTCATTAGAAGAAATGATCAAAAAAATAGACAAAGGATTAATAATTACTGATTTTGCAGGTTTACATTCAGGAGCAAATTCTATAACAGGAGATTTTTCTTTAGCAGCAAAAGGTTTTTATATAGAAAATGGAATTAAATCTAAGCCAGTAGAACAAATAACAGTAGCAGGAAACTTCTTTACTTTATTAAATGATATTGAAGAGATAGGAAGCGATTTAAAGTTCCCTATGAGTAGTGTTGGTAGTCCAAGTGTTTTAGTAAAAGAACTTTCCATTGCTGGAGAGGGGGCAAAGAATGAATAAATACGACTTGATTATAGTTGGAGCAGGAGCTTCAGGGCTTTCGGCTGGAGTTTCAGCTTTAAAATCTGGAATTAAAAGTGTTTTAATTTTAGAAAAAGAAGATGTATTAGGTGGAAATTTAAATTTATTTATTGATAATGGATTTGGAGAATATTACTTAAATAATATTGTTACTGGACCAGAGCTTGGTAGTATTTTGATAAAAGATTATAAAGAATTAGGTGGAGAATATAAAGTTAATACTAGAGTTCTTGAGATAAATAGAGATAAGATTATAACTTATGTTAATCCTAATGAAGGAATACAGGAAGTTGAAGCAAATGCAATAATTTTAGCTGCAGGGTGTAGAGAAAAATATACAGGTAATATTATGATACCTATTCATAAGTTTACAGGAATATTCACTACTGGTGCTGCACATAGATTGGTTAACTATAGTGGATATTTGCCAGGTAAAGAAGTCATAATCACAGGAGATGATATGTGGACTTTTATTTTAGCAAGAAGATTAGTAATTGAAGGTGCTAATTTAAAAGGTATAGTTACAGAAAGAAAATGTTTCAATAGGGATGAATTAGATATTGTTAATGGATTTAATATTCCGATAATATATACAAGTGAAGTAATTGAAATTGAAGGTGAAGAAAGAGTAAACTTGGCTAAAGTTAAGAATATTGAAACAGAGGAAATTACCTCTATTGAATGTGATTCTTTAATTTTATCTGTAGGATATTTACCGGATAATGATTTTATAAGGAAAATGAGTCTTATAATGGATGGAGATAGAATCTATAGTGAAAACAATAAAACTTCTGTTGAAGGTATCTTTATAACAGGAACTATGGAAAAAGGAATTACGGATTTATTCAAAAGTGGAGAAAATGGATTTAAAGTAGGAAAACAAGTAGCTAAATACTTGAAATAAATTGTTCGTCACGTGGAGTCGAAAAGTTAATGATATAACCTCCAGGAATTGTATAATTTACGTTAAGAATTTATATTGTTT
>UQQU01000111.1 GCA_900543325.1 uncultured Clostridium sp.
TAATTAAGATAATTTAATCTGACTTTTATGGTATAGAATAATTCGCCGTATAACAGTTATTTTCATCAATCATTTCCATTAATCTCTTTACAAATTTATTATTAGTTTCGTCATCTGCCATTTTAAAGTATGCTGCTAATGTATATAATCCCTGTAAATCACCGTCTATAATTCCATCATTATTTACATAAGCTTCATTAAATGCCAATTTAATGTTAGAAGATAAATCTTTATAATATTTACTCTCTTCATCTTTACCTAAAATGTTAGATATTTCGGCCAATAATTGTGTAGAATATGCAAAATACATTGTGGCAACCTGATTTGCTGTAATTTTAGCTGATAGCATAGGATTTGGACTATCATCTTCATTTACAAGACTTGGAGTTAACCAGTCTCCATAATGAAATTCCATATTCCATAAATACTTTTCACATTTTTTTGAATTACTATCCACATTGGATTTGCATCTTTCCTCAACATAGCCAATCCACTTTTTCATCATTTCATAATTATCTTTTAAAAAATCTATATCTTCATATTGTTTATAAAGATGATATGGTATTATAATACAAGCATCTGACCATCCTGCAGCACTTATATTTCCAAAACCACTACTTAACATATCATCTGATTCTATCCATGGTATAAGCCCTGGAACCTGTCCATTTTCATATTGATCTAATCTCATATTTTGAAGCCATCGCTTCATAAAATTATCTATTTTCATATTAAATATGGCTGTTGGAGGATAATAATTTGGCTTTTTTATATATAAATAAAGCTATATTAGTCTAAATCTAAACTAATATAGCTTTTAAGCATTTTACTATAATTATATTAACATATTACCATTAAAACGGTAATTTACCACTTTCCTTAAATCTAATTACAACTTTATCTATCTCTAATCCATTTGCTCCGAAGTATAATTTTATATAATGATTTACTCCAAATACAAATCCTAAATCTCTAGTTTCTGTAACCCATCTTCCTTCAGTGCCCCTAATAGTTATAGTTGTTTTTAACGCATTATCATAATAAACAGATAATGGTAATTGAGCTAATGGTCCTTGTTCTGACTTCATTGTTACCTCAATATCATATAAACCTAATTCATTAAGAGAAATACCAAATACCTCTGAACTTCCCTTTTTATTATTAAATTTACTTCCATCAATAATTACATCATTAGTTTCCTTATCTGCGTAATAATAAACTACATTCTCAGCTAAAATATCATTATCATCTTGCTTATTAATCTCATCTAATTCTTCTTTACTAATACGCCCTAATTCATGAAGCATCGAAGGAGATTTCATTATAAAACTTAAAATATTTTTTGCATTTCTTTGTAAATCACTTCTAGTAATTTCACCAGATTCTAATTTTTCCTTAACATTATCATTCTCTGGATTTAATTCAGAATTAGATACACACATATATATATCATTTTGTGCTGCTACCATAGGTGCTTTATTTTCCCTTGTAGACTTTTCTCCTTCGTTATTTGCTTCTGCCCACCAATCAGTCATAACTATTCCATCAAATCCCCATTCTTTTCTTAGGATTGTTGTGCATAAATCATAGCTTCCTGCTGTCCAAATACCATTTACTGGATTATAAGTAGTCATAACAGAACGTGCTTTACCTTCTTTAACGGCAATTTCAAACCCTCTTAAATATATTTCACGTAAAGCTCTTTCTGATACTATAGAATCAACAAGACGTCTTGATGCCTCTTGATTATTAGCACAGAAATGCTTAATAGTAGGTGCTGCTCCATTTTCTTGCATTCCTATTACTTGAGCTGCACTTATTTTACCTGTCACTAATGGATCTTCTGAAACATACTCAAAGTTACGCCCATTTAGTGGATTTCTATGAATATTCATACCTGGTCCTAAAAGTGAATCTATTTTATTTTTACGAAGCTCTAATCCTGTCATAGTATAAAGTTCTTTTACTAATTCTTCATTAAATGTACATCCTAATGCAGTTCCATTCGGTAATGAAAATGCCTTAGTTCCACAGTCCATACGTATTCCTGAAGGTCCATCTGCACAACATGCAACTGGTATTCCAAAATTTCTTAATTCATCTGTAAGACCACCAAATGCTGCTGCAGTACCAGGTGTTACTTTAGGACTACACATTCCTTCACCACGGAACATATAAATTAAATCATTATCACTTAATTGTGCAACGAATTCATCTAAAGATACTTTTTTGTCAAACACATCTCCAAGCTTATATCCTTTATTACCTGTATAATTTATTTCTTGTTCACGTTCTGCCTTCATTCTTAAATATGGATTTATAGTTCTTGTTGGAACATCATCTCTTGAAATTTCATAATTTCCATCTTCATTAATAACTGGCTTAATACGTTCAAATGAAACTGTTGGTGCATATGCTTCCTCTAGCTTTTCAATTACAGTAAACTCTTCATGATACTCTCCAGAAGCTATTGCACTTCTAACATCTGAACCAATATAAATCTTGTAACATCCCGATTCTAATACATAAGATGACTTATATCCTGTTACTCCACTATCATCATAAGATGCAATATAGTACTTAGGAATTTTCACTGTTGCTTTTTCACTTTCACCTGAATTAATAACATTTGTTTTTGTAAAACCTACTAGAGATCTTGATGGCTTTCCAAGTTTTCCTTGTGGTGCTTCTATATAAACTTGTACAACTTCCTTTCCTGCCATTTCTCCTTTATTAATAACATCTGCTTCAACAATAATTTCTTTATCTGTAACTTCTAAAAGCTTTCCTTTAACCTCAAAATTACTGTAAGATAGTCCGTAACCAAATGGATACATTACCTTATCTTTAGCAAATGATTCGAAATAACGATATCCTACATATATATCTTCCTTATAATAATTTCTTTCTTCATCTCCAAAATTTTCAGTTGATGGATAATCCTCAATATTTCTTGCAATAGTATCTGTTAATTTTCCACATGGATTTACCTTACCTGTTAGTACATCAACAACACCATTACCACCTTCTTGTCCACCTTGCCATACATAAAGAACAGAAGAAGGATTATATTTCTCTACCCATTTCATATCTATAATATTACCTACATTTAAGATTACAGCTGTTCTTTTAAATGCCTTACTAACTTTTTCAATCATACTTTCTTCTTCTTCAGTTAAAAGATAACTTCCTGGTTCATTTTTACTATCTTGATCTTCTCCTGCAGTTCGTCCTATTATAACTAATGCAATATCTGCATCTGAAGCAGCTTTCACTACTGAATCTGAAAGACCCATTTCTTTTTGAGACCAAGGTACATTTCCCCACCCCTTACCTTCATCATAAGGATTCTCTTCAATCCATTCTTCATATACTTTTAATAGATTTTCATCTAAAGTTACATCTTTATATTCTCTTAAAGCATCTAAAATACTAACTACATATCTTGTATTAACAAGACCTCCTGAACCTAATCCACTTTTATAATAATTAAAAGCACTTCTTCCAAATACAGCTACCTTATCACCATTTCTAAGTGGAAGTGCCTTATCCTCATTTTTTAATAATACACAACTTTCTGCCGCTGCCTGTCTTGCAATACTTGCATACTTTTCTAAATCCAATGCATATTTTCCCATAATATCCTCCATCAAATCTATTATATTAATTAACTTTTACCTATTATCAAATTTCTTGATTATATTATTTAATTCACTTTAATTTTAAGAAATATTTTCTATTCTTTATATCACTTTTCACATTTTTATATCACTTTTCACATATGTTTTATGATATAATGTAAACAATTAAATTAAACGTTATACAATCTAATTATTTAACTATTCAAAGGAGTATTTAAAATGATAGAATACGATATTCAGTCTGATTTTTGTAATTTATTATATAAAAATTTGGAGATGCAAACTATACATCCACCTTATGAGCAGGAGCTTAGAGAATTACACTGTATAGAAAATGGTGACTTAGAACTTTTAGAAAAAACCATTCCCCAAAGCTATGATGACTCATATAACGCAATTCTTGCTAAAAATCCCATTCGTCACATTAAGAACTTAGGTATTGTTGTAGTTACTCTAGCTTGTAGAGCTGCAATTAGGGGCGGAATTGATCCTGAAATATCTTTTTCTTTAAGTGATACTTATATTAATAAAATAGAAAGCTTAGATGATTATAATTCTATAGAAAAATTAATGCGTCAATCACAATATGAATATGCCAAATTAGTTAATGATTTTAAAAATATATCAAATAAAAGTATTGGTAAAAATCAAAATCTCTATATAGAACAATGTAAGAATTATATTTTTTCTCATCTTCATGATAAAATAAAAATTCCTGAAATAGCTACTGAATTATCATTGAATCCTAATTATTTATCAGTATTATTTAGAAAATATGAAGGAACCTCTATTAAAGAATTTATAATTAATGAGAAAATTAAAGTAGTAAAAAAACTGCTAATACACTCTGACCGTTCTTATCTAGAAATTGCTACTTGCATGAGTTTTTCTTCTCAAAGTCATCTTGAAAAGCAATTTAAAAAAATAACTGGCATTACTTTACGTCAATATCGTGAAAAATATTATATAGAAAAAATGAGCTGTTAGATTTAATATTACTTTATAAAAATGGGCCTCCTAAAATTTTATATGTCCCATTTTTATAATCTATTTAATTTTAAAGTACATAAAATCCACAAATCCACTACCTTCATAAGTAAAAGATGTTGTTCTCTTTCATATACCCCATCTCCAGGGAATATATTCTCTAGCCATATCTATTAACTTTATCTTCTATATGTATAATTTTATCATCTAGCTATAAAAAATTTAGCCTTAATGTTTAGCCAATCTACTGCGTATTTTTAATACATTTTTAACTTTTTTAATTATAACTATTATTAAAAGATTAAAATTTTACAGTTCTATAACTATTACTTCTATTAATAAAAATCATAATTAAAATATTATATATGTCAATCGCTTGACATATATATTTTTTGTATTTATACTCTAGTTATAGAAAACGATTTGGAGGTAATAATGTTTAATTTTAGTAATACTATACAATTCCATGATAAAACTAATGATGTATTTACAATTGGTGAATTATTAGTAGATATGATTTCTGATGATTATGATACTAGTTTTAATTGTAATAAATACTCAAGATTTTTTGGTGGTTCACCAGCAAATATAACTATGAATATTAAAAAACTTGGCGGTAATCCAGTTATAACTTCATGTGTAGGAAATGATGGATTAGGTGATTTTTTAATTAATCACCTAAAGAAAAATAATATTAATACTGAATTAATTAATAGAGTTAATAACTCAACAAGTATGGTTCTTGTAACTAAAAGTAAGGAAACTCCACTACCTATTTTCTATCGTGGTGCAGATTACAATTTAGAATATAATTCTCAAATAGATTCAACATTAAAAAATAGTAAAATAGTTCATTTTTCTTGCTGGCCCATTTCTCAAGCAAAATCAAGAAAAATGATTGAAAAGGTTATTGAAGAAGCTAGAAAAAATGATGTTCTTATAGGATTTGATCCTAACTATCATGAAATGATTTGGGAAGAAGGACATGACGGAATAGAATATATAAAAAGCCTTATAGGTAAAGTAGATATAATAAAACCTTCAGAAGTTGATGCAGAAAGAATTTTTGGCCCGGATACTCCTGAAAATCATGTGGACAAGTTCATTCAATGTGGTGCAAAACTAGTAATAATGACTTTAGGAAAAGATGGTGCAATAGTTTCTGATGGTAATGAAACTATTAAATTTGAAACTTTAGCTACAGAGGTTGTAGATACAACTGGAGCTGGGGATGCTTTCTGGGGTGGATTCTATACAGCACTAACTAGTAATTACCCTTTAAAAGAAGCATTAAATATTGGTTTTGCAACAAGTGCCTTCAAATTAAGACATGTAGGTGCTATTGCAGAATTACCTTCAATAAAAGAACTAAAAACACTTTATAATATATAGTTAATTAAGAGGAGATAGAAAAATGGCAGTTAAAAATAAAGTTCAACTTATAACTTATCCTGATTCTCTTGGTGGAGATTTAAAAACATTAAATAATGTACTTACAAAATATTTTCCAAATACCTTTAAAGGTGGTATTCACATACTTCCACCATTCCCTTCATCAGGGGATAGAGGCTTTGCACCTCTTACTTATTTAGAAATAGAACCTCAATTTGGTACATGGGAAGATATCCGTAAAATAGGTGAAAATCACGATGTTCTTCTTGACTTAATGGTTAATCATATTTCTAAAAACTCAGTATTCTTCCAAGATTTTTTAAAGAACGGAAAAGAATCAAAATACGCTGATTTATTCATTACATTAGATAAAATTTGGAGTGATGGTAAACCAGTTCAAGAAGATATAAACAAGATGTTCTTACGTAGACAAGTTCCATACTCAACATTTAATATAAAAGGTGAAGAAGTTTCTGTTTGGACTACTTTCGGTAAAGAAACTCCATCTGAACAAATTGACCTTGATATAAACTCTGAATCAGTTAGAGCATTATTAAAAGAATTCTTCGAGAACTTCCACAAAAATAATGTTAAGATTGTAAGACTTGATGCTGTAGGATATGTAGTAAAGAAACTTGGTACTAGCTGCTTCTTTGTTGAACCAGAAATATATAAATTCTTAGATTGGATATCTGATTTAGCTAAATCTCTTGATATTGACTTACTTCCAGAAGTTCATGCTCATTATACTACTCAATTTAAATTAGCTAAGTATGGTAACTATATTTATGATTTTATACTTCCAT
>UQQU01000112.1 GCA_900543325.1 uncultured Clostridium sp.
CGTCGATGGTACTGCACGGGAGACTGTGTGGGAGAGTAGAACGTTGCCAGGTAATTTGCGCTATTAGCTCAGTTGGTAGAGCACCTGACTCTTAATCAGGGTGTCCCCGGTTCGAACCCGTGATGGCGCACCAAAACCTTAATTTATCTTATGATAAATTAAGGTTTTTTTTTATATTTTTATTAGTATATAATAGAAAATGATACAATAAGAAAATATAAAGGGAGGGTTAAAAAATGGCATTAAAAAGTAGAAAGGTGGCTATTGTTGGAACTGGATTAGTAGGATCAAGTACAGCATTTAGTTTAATAACACAAGGTGTTTGTGAAGAGATATTAATGATTGATTTAAATGAAGAACGAGCTTTAGGGGAAGCAATGGATTTAAATCATTGCATAGAATATTTAAATAGAAATACAAAGGTTAGAGCAGGTTCATATGAGGAATGTGGGGATGTTGATATCGTAGTAATAACAGCAGGTGCACCACCTAAGCCAGGTCAAACAAGAATAGATACTCTGCATTTGTCAGCTAAAATAGCAGAGTCTATAGTGAATCCAATAATGAAAAGTGGATTTAAGGGATATTTTATAATTATATCTAATCCAGTAGATATGATTGCATATCATGTATATAAACTATCAGGACTACCTAAAAGTCATGTAATAGGTACAGGAACATCAGTTGATTCTGCAAGATTGAAAAACTTTATTGGAGAATTATTAAATGTAGATCCAAGATGTGTTCAAGCATACTCTATGGGAGAACATGGGGATTCACAAATGGTACCTTGGTCACATGTATATGTTGGAGGTAAACCATTTTTAAAAGTTATTGAAGACAATCAAGAGAGAATTGGAGATGTAAATTTAAATACTCTTGTATTAGATACAGCTAAAGCAGGATGGGAAGTATATAATAGAAAAGGAACTACATATTATGGAATAGCAACAGCAACAGTTGCAATAATAAAAGCTATTATAAATGATGAGAATAGGATAATGCCAGTTTCTACGTTGTTAGATGGAGAGTATGGAGAATTTAATGTATTTACAGGAGTGCCAGTTGTTTTAAATGGTAGTGGTGTTAAAGAAGTTGTTGAGATTGATATGTTGCCAGATGAACTTAGTAAATTTAAGCAATCAAATGATTTTATAAGAAAATGTATTGCTGAATTAGGGTATGAAATATAAATAAAATTTACATAAATAAAAGATTAATTTAATATTAGTTTATAATTTTAATTAAAAGTAAAGTTAAGTGATTTATTACTAAATTGCTTAACTTTATATAAGAAAATTAAGCAATTCAGTATAGTATTTATTAAATATAAAGTATTTTAAGAATAAAAAATAAAAAATAGAGAATAATAAATTTATTTTTAAAAATATGTTGACATATGTAGAATGTATATGTATAATAAGTAATTGTTGAGGGACAAATCAACAAAACAAATAAAAAAATAAATCTGGTGATGATGGCGTAGAGGAAACACTCCTTCCCATTCCGAACAGGAAAGTTAAGCTCTACAGCGTCGATGGTACTGCACGGGAGACTGTGTGGGAGAGTAGAACGTTGCCAGGTAATAAGGATCTTTAGCTCAGTTGGTTAGAGCAACCGGCTCATAACCGGTCGGCCCGGGGTTCGAGTCCCTGAAGGTCCACCATTTTTGGGGGTATAGCTCAGTTGGGAGAGCACTTGCCTTGCACGCAAGGGGTCAAGGGTTCGAATCCCTTTACCTCCACCAAAGCTACGATATAAATCGTAGCTTTTTTATTTTATTATAATCTAAGGTGTAACAAATATAAAATCATTCTTTTATATAATTTTTATTATTATGAGAGAGTGATTTTTTTATTTTGATGAATAATAATATAAATAAAGAAATAAGTGGTAATTAATATGAAATATACAATATTATGTCGTAAAATAAATTTAAATTTGTTATTGTTTTTTTGTTACCATTTTAATAAAGTATTATATAATAGTGTTATAACATTTATGAAGTTAAAATTATATAAAAGAACTTGTTAAGTATTCTTATCATAATATAAGAATGGGAGTGGTTGTGTGGAAAAGAAAATAAACTTAGAGAAAAAAATTATTCAGTTGAAACTTGAAAAGAGAGATTTAGTCTTAGCTGGGAAAAGTACAAGCAAGATAGATGAGGAAATTGACAATATAAAAAATGAGTTAGATAAATTATCTGTAGTAAAATAAATTTCTTTTAGACGTAATCTTTAAGCATATTATATAAAAATATATCATAATAATTTTTGAGGGAAGTATATTTCTATTTAAATATAGGAGGTAATATTTATGATAAGAACAGTGGTATGCGAAAAGGAAGGTTGTTCAGGAAATACTTTTTTTATAGAAACTCAAGGAAATAATTTAGTTTTGACATGTGCACATTGTAAAAGCAAATATGAGTTTGATATAAGTTATTATGATTTTATTATATTATCTAATTGTTCTAAATGTAATAATGACACTTTTAAAGTATTTAGAGATACAGAAAAAGAAGGAATATATGCAAAGTGCGTAGAATGTGGTTCAACACCAGAAAAAATATATATAGATTCAGATGGTATTCAAGTATCTTATGAGGCTAAATTGCTAAATGATATAAAGGAGCTTATGTATTTATTAGAGCAAAGGATATGTAATTTAGAAGTAAAATTGCAAGACTTAGAAAGTAGTCAAGGAATATTGGAGGAGTCATTAGCTTATATAAATAGATATTTAGTTGAAAAGAATTAAATAATTTTTTAT
Source organism: uncultured Clostridium sp. (assembly GCA_900543325.1). Lineage (GTDB taxonomy): Bacteria > Bacillota > Clostridia > Clostridiales > Clostridiaceae > Clostridium. The sequence continues at coordinate 2,776 of UQQU01000112.1, forward strand.
CTAACTGATGTATAAATTAAGGAGAAGAATATGAAGAACAAAAGACTTATAATTAGCTGGATATTGTTAATTGGATGGATGCTATTGATATTTTGTATGTCAAATCAACCAGCAGATATTTCTAGTAAACAAAGTGATTTAGTAATAAATTTATTTTCTGCTATAGGTATTGATTTAAATACTCATTTAGGAGAACTTGCTTCCTTTGTTGTAAGGAAAGCTGCTCATTTTACAGAATATTTTATATTATATTGTTTTTCTATTGCTGTCTGCAAACAGTATGTTGATATAAAAAAAGCAAGAATTTATAGTTTATTCATTGTATTAGGTTATGCGATTAGTGATGAAGTTCATCAATATTTTATACCAGGAAGAGAAATGGCTATTAGGGATGTAGCAATTGATTTTTCAGGAGGGGTTTTAGGTTTTATAGTTAATATAGTCATTTGTAAAATTAAAATTAATAAGAAAAATAATTATAGAGAACAAGTTATAGATTAAACACTGAAAATATAATTGTGACATAATATAAAAATATTAAATAGTAATTATAAGAATATAATTTTAAATTATAAGGACTTATACTAAAGATTAAAAATTTAGTATAAGTTCTATTTTTTTATATTAAAGTTAATTAATGATAAATAGTTTAGTGGTTATTCAATAAATTGGAGAAATGTATACACCTTATTTATACAATATAGATATAACTTAGAATAAAATAATATCCTATATGGTTAAACTATAATTAATTGGAATAATTTTAAGTAATGAGAAAAATTTAAGGGTAATAGGATGAAATGAATTATGTACTATTTATAGGTATAAGTTCATAAAGATTAAGTATAACTTTAAAATAATAGTTACCAATAAAATAATAATTAATTAATCTATATAAAGAAAGGTGGGTGAATGATAATACTAAAATAGTATTATCGTGACGTTATGAAGGACTATAATTACAAGAAACTTAGAAATGTGGGTTTAATGGGTCATGGAGCAACAGGAAAAACATCTTTAGCAGAAGCTTTATTATTTTATACAAATAATACTGATAGATTAGGAAAAATTGAAGAGGGTAATACGGTTATGGATTATGAACAGGAAGAAAAGAGAAGAGGAATATCTTTATCAACTTCAGTTGCTTCTTTTGAAGAAAATGATACTAAAATTAATATAGTTGATATGCCAGGATATTTTGATTTTCAAGGAGAGGTATCTCAAGGGATGAGAGCTGTGGATATAGCCACAATCGTAGTGTGTGCTGTGTCAGGAGTACAAGTAGGAACAGAAAAAGCTTGGGATTATTGTGAGAAAATAAAATTACCAAGAGCATTCTTTATAAATAAGATGGATAGGGAGAATGCAGATTTTGATAAAACTTTAGAAGAAATGAAAAATAGTTTTGGAATGAGTATAGTTCCTATTCAATATCCTATAGGAAAAGAGAGTAATTTTACTGGTATAGTTAATGTTATATCTAAAACGGCAGTAAGATATAATCCTAAAACAGCTAAAGTCGAATCAATAGATATACCTGATGAGTTGATTGATAAGATTGAAGAATGTAAGCAAATGATAATGGAAGCTGTTGCAGAAACAGATGAGGAATTATTAGATAAGTATTTAAATGATGGTGAGTTATGTGATGAGGATATTTATTCCGGATTAATAAAAGGATGCGCACAAGGGGAAATAGCACCAGTATTATGTGGTAGTGCTTCAAAGGTAATAGGAATAAAATCAATGATAGATAGTATAGTTCAATGTTTCCCATCACCAGAACATGCACTTCCTCAAAAGGCAATAAACTTAAGCAACAATGAAGAGGTTTTCATAAAGGTTGATGAAAACAAACCATTTTCTGCTTTAGTATTTAAAACTATTGCAGATCCATTTGTAGGTAAGATATCTTTATTTAGAGTTATGACAGGAAAAGTTAAAGGTGAATTAACTGTATTAAATCCGAATAAAGAAAAGCAAGAGAAATTAAATCATTTATTTTTCATGAAGGGTAAAAATCAAATTCAAACTCAAGAAATAGTTGCAGGAGATATTGGCGCAGTCTCTAAATTACAATACACAGCAACTGGAGATACATTATGTAGTGAAGATTTTAAAGTAATGTATGATAAGATAAATCTACCTAATGCAGTAATGCCTATGGCAATACTACCAAAAGCTAAAGGTGATGAGGAAAAAATATCATTATCATTATCTAAGTTAATGGAAGAGGATCCTGTATTTAAGATAGAAAGAGATGTTGAGAATGCTGAAACTATAATTTGGGGATTAGGAGAAACTCATTTAGAAGTTATAGCTAGTAGAATAAAAAGCAAATTTGGAGCAGATGTTATTTTACAAGAGCCTAAGGTACCATATAGAGAGACTATAAAAGGTACTTCTGATGTACAAGGAAAGCATAAGAAGCAATCAGGAGGACATGGACAATATGGAGATGTAAAGATAAAATTTGAGCCAAGACAAGATGGAGAATTAGATTTAGAATTTGTTGATAAGGTTGTTGGTGGGGCTGTTCCAAGAAATTTTATTCCAGCTGTTGAAAAAGGATTAAGAGAATGTATATCAAATGGTGTTTTAGCAGGATATCCAGTTGTTGGATTAAAGGCCACATTATATGATGGATCTTATCATCCAGTTGACTCATCAGAAATGGCATTTAAAGTTGCTGCTTCTATTGCATATAAAAAAGGTTTAGAAGCTGCTAAGCCAATTTTACTTGAACCTATAATGAATGTTAAAATTTTAGTTCCTGATAGTTATATGGGAGATGTAATGGGGGATATAAATAAGAGAAGAGGAAGAGTTATAGGAATGGAGCCAGAAGGAAAAGTTCAAAAAATTAGTGCAGAGATTCCAATGGCAGAAATGTTTAGTTATGCTACAGACTTAAGATCAATGACACAAGCTAGGGGAAATTTTACTAGTGAATTTTTAAGATATGATGAGGTTCCAGCTAATGAAGTTGGAAAGATTTTAGATGATGTTAGAAATTTAAGAGAAGAAGCCTAGGAATAATATTTAATATGCCTATTAAGAACTATATTTTTATGATTTCTTAATAGGCATATATTTTTTTAATTTTAAATATATAGAGAATAAAATTATAAATATTTACATAAAATAATGGCAGTTAGGAGAAGTTTTTTTAATTTATGGGGATAAAAAACGATAAATAGGAGGGTAAAAATGCCAGACTATAAGATGGATATAAGAGGAAAATTAGGTCTTAGTGAATATAGTGATATTTATGATTACATGGGGATAGTAGATAAAAATGATAATTTTACTATAACTCTAGATAATTCTAACAAGCAACATGTAAATATAATTACCTCCATGTTAAAAGAAAGTAATTTTTCTATATTAGAAGAAGGGATAAATAATTCAGGAGATTATTATATTAGTGCTAATAAATATAAATAGAAAATCTCTAAGGTTTTTTACTTTAGAGATTTTTGTTTGTAGAGCTCATTAAAGAAGATAGTGTAAAGTTTCGTATGAAAAAATAGCCTATGGCTAATTTTTAATAATAATTAAAAAATAACGTTGAAATATCAATTAAAATTTGAAAATTGAATATGACAAAAAGACCTTCGGTA
>UQQU01000113.1 GCA_900543325.1 uncultured Clostridium sp.
AGCAAGTTCAATGGAACAAAGATATAAATTCTAGGTGAAAATTTCACAGTTCCCGTAAAAGAAATATTTCATTTTTTTCGCTTCCGTGTGGTGCGCAATTTTATTCAGTTTATAGGTTATTATAAACTATTTTTCCGCCAATTATAGTCATTTTAACATCTATATTTTCATCAAAAACAGTTAAATCAGCATCAAAGTTTTCTTTTATTTGGCCTTTTTTATCATCAACTCTACAGTATTTAGCACCATTATAAGAAGCCATTTTAACAATTTCATATAATGGATAATCTGTATTATCATATAGATTTTTAATAGCTCTATTTAATGTTAATATTGAGCCAGCTAAGGCACCGTTTTCTAATCTTGCGGCACCGTTCTTAACGATTACAGGTTGTCCACCTAAAGCATATGTGCCATCAGGCATTCCGCAAGCACACATTGCATCTGTTACAAGTAGAGTTTTGTCAGTTCCTTTTTGTTTGTATGCAACTCTTAATGATGGATATGATATATGAATACCATCAGAAATAGTTTCAGTAGTTATGTCTGAATCGAAAGTTGCTCCAACTACACCAGGTTCTCTATGAGTAAATCCAGTCATGGCATTAAATAGATGAGTAGAATGGCAGAAGCCGTGTTTTATACCATCAATAGCTTGTTCGTAAGTTGCCTTAGTGTGGCCCATAGAACAACGAATACCTTTAGATGATAAAATTGAAGCAAGTTCTTTAGCTCCTTCAACTTCAGGTGCCATAGTAATAGAAACCACTGCATCAATAGCATCACCAGTCATTGATTCAAAGTTTTCATATGAAGGTGATATTAAATAGTTTGGATTTTGTGCACCTATTGCACTAGGGCTTATAAAAGGACCTTCTAAATGAGCACCTAAAACAATAGCACCATCAGTTCCTTCTATTTTTGCTTTTTTTATAGACGTCATAGATTTTAATATGTCATCAGCAGACATAGTCATTGTTGTTGGAGTAAATGAGGTTGTACCATACTTACAAATAGTTTTTGATATTTCATTAATTGCTTCAAATGTTCCATCCATTGTATCATGGCCACCAGCACCATGAATATGAACATCAACAAATCCAGGAGAAACATATAAACCTTTACAATCTATAGCGTTTTGAACCTTTGTTTCAGATGGATTAATTTCTTTTATTATACCGTTTTCGATTAATAGTGAGCCTTTTTCGATTCTATCTAAAAAGACTATATTACAATTTTTTAATAACATTTAAATTCCCTCCAGTTTCATGTTTAACTATTTAATAATAAGTTAATATTAATTAGTAAGTAAAATTTAAGTGTGTAATTTAAATATAAATGTATAAGGTAAATTAAACAATGAAAAATTTACTTATGATATAATTATATAATATTAATAAGTAAAATAAAATGTTTGGAGCGATAATATGGAAATATTAGAGGGCTTAGTAGAAGCAATAATATTTAAGAGCGAAGATAGTGGATATATAGTAGCAAAGATAACGGCAAATAAGGAAGTAGTAACAATTGTTGGAATAATGCCATTAATAAAAGAAGGGCAGCAAATAGAAATAAAGGGAAATTGGATAAATCATAAGCAGTTTGGAAGGCAATTTAATGTAGAAGAATACAAAGAAATTCTTCCGACCTCAGCAAGAGAAATTGAAAAATATTTAAGTACAGGAATAATTCATGGTATAGGTCCTGTCACTGCTAAAAAGATAGTTAAGGCATTTGGAGTAGAAACATTAGATATACTTGATAATAATATTGAACGATTAAAAGAAGTTGAAGGAATTGGTGAAAAGAAATTTAACATAATATATGAATCTTACCTTGAGAGTAAAGAACTAAAAGATATTATAATGTTTTTTCAAAAACATGGAGTTACAATAAATCAATGTTTAAAAATTTATAAAAAGTTTGGTCCAGATTCTATAGATATAGTTTCAAAAAATCCATATATATTAAATGATGAAATATCTGGTATTGGTTTCTTAACCTCTGATAGAATTGCAAAAAGTTTAGGAATTGAACCACAATCAGATTTTAGAATTCAAAGTGGAATAAGATATGTTTTAAATAACTTTTCAGGACTTGGAAATACATATATGCCTAAAGATAAATTAATTGAGCAATGTCAAAAGGTTTTAATGGTTGATAAAGAGTTAATAGAAGCTAACATATATAATAGTGTTTTAGAAGGAAAAATAAAGGTAGAAAAAATTAATGATATTGAAGCAGTATATTCATTGCCATATTATTTTTGTGAATTAGGTGTTACAAATAAGATTATTACTTTAAGTATAGAGAACTTTCAAACTATAAATTCAGATATTGCTTTTGAGATATCGAGTTTTGAAAGTAAAAATAATATTAAATTCGCTGATTCTCAAAAAGATGCTATAATAGGAGCTTTTGAAAATGGAATTGAAATAATAACTGGAGGGCCTGGGACTGGAAAAACTACGATAATTAAATGTATAATAGAAATATATGAAAATAATGGAATGAAAGTTCTTTTAGCAGCACCAACAGGAAGAGCAGCTAAAAGAATGACAGAATCAACAGGGCGTGAAGCAAAAACAATACATAGGTTATTAGAGATGGGAGTAAGTGATGATGAAAATTCATTCTTTGGAAAAGGAGAAGGTGAACCATTAGAAGGAGATGTAATAATAATTGATGAAGCATCTATGATTGATATAATGCTTATGAATAGCTTATTAAAAGCTATTAAATTAGGAACAAGAGTTATTATAGTTGGAGATGTAGATCAATTACCATCTGTAGGACCTGGAAATGTATTAAGAGACTTAATAAATAGTGATTTTATTAAAGTAGTAAGATTAAATGAAATTTTTAGGCAAGGAAAAGAGAGCATGATAATCTTAAATGCTCATAGAATAAATAATGGCGAGTTGCCATACTTAAATAAAAAAGGTGGAGATTTCTTTTTTGATAATAGAGAAGATAATGAAAATATTTTAAAAACTATATTAGATTTAGTAAATAGAAGATTACCAATGTTTAATTCAAAATGGAATAAGGTTAAAGATATTCAAATATTATCACCTACTAGAAAAGGAATCTTAGGAGTGGAAAATTTAAATAATGAACTTCAAGCCATTTTAAATCCGCCTGATAAATATAAAAAAGAAAAGAAAATTAAAGATTTTATTTTTAGAGTTGGTGATAAAGTAATGCAGACTAAAAATAATTATTCTTTAAAGTGGAATAGGATAGGGGGATATGGCGATAATGAAGGTGTAGGCGTATTTAATGGTGACATGGGATTTATAGAATCCATTGATGAAGAAAGTAGAACAGTTACTGTTGTTTTTGATGATGAAAGAAGAATTGTTTATGATAATGTATATGTAGAAGAATTAGAGTTAGCATATGCTATAACGATACATAAAAGTCAGGGGAGTGAATTTAAAGTAGTAATTACACCTGCTTTTATGGGATCAGCCTTTTTAATGAATAGAAATATATTATATACAGGAATAACTAGGGCAAAAGAACTTGTAGTAGTTGTTGGAAATCAAAAAGCACTAAAATATATGGTTGATAATACAAATAGTATGGAGAGATATTCATCATTGAAGGAGAGAATTTTAGATATTGTATCTGATGATAAAATAAGTGAAGAGTAGATAAATGGAGTCGATACTATGAATTATAAGGAATTGAGTAATGCTTTTAAAAAAATAAATAAATGGTATTCAAAAAGAACTAAGGTATTAACTTTAAAAACAAGACCTTTTAATGCTATGGAAGTTTTTTCTAATATAATAAATAAGGTTTTACAGGAAAATAGTAAGATTTTATATGTATTTTGTAGTAGAGAGAAAGAGTGCATAAAAGAAAAAGTTAATTATATATATGAATTTGTAGATGAAGCTATAAGTAGCAAACAGTTAGAATATAATTTACATTGTATAGCTATAAGTGAGATGGAAAGTATAAGTGAAAATTATGATTTAGTTATTGTTGATGATATAACTTTATTTTCAAAAATAAGTAATGAATATATTAGAGAGTTTATAGAAAAGATTTATTGGAAAAGTAATAAAATTATAATTTATTCAAGTGAATATATATTTCCTATAGGTGAGAAAATTGACTTACCTTATATGTTATCAAAAGAGCCTATGATAGAACCAAGATTAATGAGTACTAGAATACGTTTGGAGGAAAATATACCTCTATCTTTATTTGAGTACTTTAAGTGGTTTAAAGAAAATAAAAGAATAGTATTAGTAGTTGTACCATCTGAAGAAAAGTTAAATAAAGTTTATAATCATTATTATGAGGTATTAAGAGAGTTAGATATTAGAGTGGTTAGGTATACTAAGAATCAAAATTTCAACTTTATAAAAGAAATTATGGATGGATATAGTGATTCGTTGTTTATAGTTACTAATAACTGTGGCCAATATATGAATAATATTTTAAATGTAAATATAATAATATTATTTGCTGATGATATTTATTACACATATAAAAAGATAGTTTATATGTGTGCTTCAATAAATAGTACTAGAGAGATTCAGTCAGAACTAATAATGGTTTCAAAAGATATTTCTCAGGATATGGATAATGCTAAAAATATCACTAGAGAATTTAATAGGAGATTATGGGAGAAGCAATATTTAAAATCATAAGTAAAATTTTAAGTTTAGATTCCTTTAATAAGGTCATATTAAAAATATATAATGAAATTTTAGATATAATTTATCCAGCTGAAGAGAAGTGTATAATTTGTAGAGTAGATGGGTTTATTGGATTATGTCCATGTTGTAAAAATAGTATTAATAGAGCTAATATTGAAAAAGATAGTTTATCTTATGGGTTTTATGGAGGAATAATAAAAATTTTAATTTTGAAGTTTAAATATGAGAGTAATTTTACTGCAGGATATGTATTATCTAATTTTTTAATAGAGATGATAAAAGAGCAAGAAATTAATGGGGATGTTATTTGTTATGTACCTATGAGCAGAAAAGCTAAGAAAAAAAGAGGATTTAACCAATGTGAAATAATGGCCAAAAATGTAGGTTATAAACTTAATATACCTGTAAGTAATTGTATTAAAAAGATAAAAGATACTAGAGAGCAAAAAACATTAACTAAGGAAGAAAGAATTATAAATCTAAAGGGAGCTTTTAAAATTAGTAGTATTAATGAAATAAAAAATAAAAATATTATATTAATTGATGATGTTATGACCACGGGAGCTACTATTAGTGAATGTAAGTATATATTAAAAAAATCAGGAGCAAAACAAATTATAGTATTGACAATTGCCAAAAGCAATATATAATAGTAATGTAAAGTTAGGTCTGTGGATGAAAGTCGATGCCAGTCGCAGGCGAAACGATCCACGTAAGTTAAACAAAGTTTTAATGAGCATGGTGCGGTATAGAAGTAAGTCCTGCCAGTAGAGATACTGAGAGTGTTAGTAGTGAGAGGTTAAGTCCGGGTAGCAAAAGCTCCAGCAGGCGAGTGTGGGGTCAAAATCCAGGTCAGCTAACTTTATAAAAAAAACATCAATTCTTATGAATTGATGTTTTTTTTATTTTTAATAATAAGATAATTGAAGATAGAGTGAGTTATGTAGAGTAAATAAGTTTAAATTTTCTGTAAATTTAGAAAATAGCCTTTGAGGAATAATCTTACAAATGGTAAAATATATATAAAACAAATATATATTGAAATCTTAAATAGTATAATTATAACTTAAAGAGAGGGGCTGACCTTATGAGAGTAACAGTAATAGGAAAGAATATTAACGTGACACCTGCATTAAAAGAGATAGTAGAGAGAAAGATTTCAAAATTAGACAGATATTTTGAACCTGACGTATCGGCAAGGGCTACATTAACTGTTCAAAAGAATAGCCAAATTTTTGAGGTGACAATACCATTTAATGGTGTGATTTTAAGATGTGAAGAATCAACAGATGACATGTACAAGTCTATTGATTTAGTAGAAACAAAATTAGAAAGACAAATTAGAAAACAAAGAACTAAGCTACAAAGAAGAAGTAATGAATCTTTAAGGTTTAGCAACTTTGATGAAGTTGCATCGGAAGAAGATGATCAAGGAGAAATAGTAAAAGTTAAAAAGTTCAATATAAAACCAATGAGTACAGAGGAAGCTATATTACAAATGGAACTTGTTGAACATAATTTCTTTGTATTTAAGGATTCTGATACTGATAATGTTAATGTTATATACAAGAGAAAAGATGGAAATTATGGACTTTTAGAACCAGATTATATTTAATGATTATAAGTAAGGTGTAAATGTCAATATATTTTTGTATAAAAATTGGAAAATAATTATGTACAATAAT
>UQQU01000114.1 GCA_900543325.1 uncultured Clostridium sp.
CTTGAACGTCATCATCATCTTCAAGTAAGTCTAACATCTTTTGGAACTTCTTAGCTGCTTCTTCATCAATTTCAGTGTATGTATCTGGAATCATTTTAACTGCTGCTTCTAAGAACTCTAACCCCTCAGCTTCTAAAGCTTCTCTTACTGTACCAAAATCTTCTGGTGCAGTTGTGATTATGAATACTTCTTCTTCATCACTATTAAAATCTTCAGCTCCAGCATCTAATGCCATCATCATTAATTCTTCTTCATCAAGGTCTCCCTTTTCTATAACAATTTCACCTTTTTCTTGGAACATGAATCCTACACAACCTGTAGTTCCCATGTTTCCACCACCTTTAGTGAAAGCACTTCTTACATTTCCTGCTGATCTATTCTTATTATCAGTTAAAGTATCAACAATAACAGCAACTCCTGATGGTCCATATCCTTCGTATACTATTCTTTCATAGTCAACTGCTGATAATTCACCTGAAGCTTTCTTTATTGATCTTTGCACTGTATCATTTGGCATGTTAGCTGCTTTTGCCTTTGCTATTGCATCTCTTAATTTAGGGTTGTTATCAGGATCTGGTCCTCCATTTTTAACAGCTATCATTAACTCTCTACCAATTTTAGTAAAGATTTTCCCTCTTTTAGCGTCAGCTTTACCTTTTTTATTTTGTATATTATGCCATTTTGAATGTCCTGACATTATTTCATCCTCCTAAATCTTTTAAATCTATTAATAAAAATCCTTTATATTATACCATAAGGATTATTATTTAACAATTTTCTCTTAAGTGAGATTCCAAATTTTAATTTTGTCAATGGAACTTAACTGAAACTCCAAATTTTATATTTGGTTAGTTGAAGTTACACAAGTGTGTACAACTACCACTGAAAATGGGTATCATGTTTCATCCTAATTTTATTTATTATAAATTATATTATACTATATAATCTATTCTCTTCTTTAAAATACACCTCCGGCTTACTTTTTTCAACTATTATCTTACCATTACTTGCTTCTATAGCTTCTTTTTCTATTTCTTCTGCTACAGAAACTTCTGCAAGTATGTGTATTATAACTTTATCGGTATACTCTGTATCTTCAATATGCCAATTATTTTGGCCACAAAAATATTGTACTTTTCCTATCATGTCATAATCTAATGTAAGGGATACCTTAACACCTTGAACCTTCTCTACTACACCTCCAGCTTTTAATGCTATAGAAGCTCCTTTAGTATAAGCTCTTGTTAATCCCCCAGTTCCTAACAAAACACCACCAAAATATCTTGTTACAACCACTGCACAATCTGTAATATTAGATTTTTTCATTACTTCTAAAATAGGAATTCCTGCGGTACCCTGTGGTTCACCATCATCACTATATCTTTGAATGCCCATATTTTCGCCAATTATATATCCCCAACAATTATGTCTTGCTTGTTTATGTTTTGATTTTATTTCTGCTACAAAGGCTTTTGCTTCCTCTTCATTTTCCACTCTTTTTGCATATCCAATAAATTCAGATTTTTTTTCAATAAAGCTATCTTCTCCATATTCTCTTATCGTTATATATGCCATTGTTCTAGCTCCTCCTTAATTATATCAATTCCAATTATTATTTCTTCTTCGTTAACTTGCGAAAAACTCACCTTAAAATATTGCTCTCCTAAATTTGCCCCTTTATAAAACAATGTTCCTGGAGTAATATAAACACCTTTCTCCTTAAGCCTATAAAATAATTCTTTCGATTTAATTTCTTTATCTTTAATGTTTAAATAAAAGCTTAATCCACCCTTAGGGTCAAAAAATCCTACATACTCTTTCAACTTTTCATTAATTAGCTTTTTCATTAACTCATATCTTTTTATATATTCACTTCTTAGATTATCTATATATTCAATCCAATATCCTTCTTTAATATACATTTCTAAAGCTCTTTGCATTAATGTTGATGTGGCAATATCTGTATTAATCTTTGAGTTTTGGATACTTTCTCTAAAACTTTCTGGAGATATTATATATCCAAGTCTTATACCAGGTAAAAATATTTTTGAAAAACTTTTTATATAAATTACTCTATCATTTTTATCTAAAACCTTAAATGGTTCGTGTTTTATATTATCATCAAATATTAGCTCTGACAAATAATCATCTTCTATTATATAAAAATCATACTTTTCCGCCAGCTCTAAAATAGCAAGCTTCTTTTCATGACTATAACTAATTCCAGTTGGATTTTGAAAATAACTCATTGTATAAAAACACTTAATTTTATTTTTTCTTAATATCTCTTCAAGTTTCTTTATATTTATACCATCCTCTTCTACAGGTATTTCAAATACATTTGCTCTTCTAAATTTAAATACTGATAATGCACCTGCATAAGTTGGTTTTTCAACTATAACATTATCATTAATATTTAATATTGCTTTTGATGCAATATCTATCCCTTGTTGTGCTCCAGACACTATTAATAAATTCTCTATATTTAAAGAATTCTTCCAAAAGACTTTATTTATAGTTTCTCTAAGATTTGTATATCCAAAAGCTTCTTCTTTAATTAATGCATCTGCACCATCTCTGTCCAAAACTTCATTTATAACCTTTTTAAATTGATTTATAGGAAAATTTACCTTTCTAGAGCTTTCACCTGTAAAATCAATTATATTTTTATCATAATTATTTTTTATTAATTTAATTTCTTTAGAATATTCCTTTTTAAAATAATCAGTAATTTCTCTTTTCTTAGCATAAGTTCCTGATCCCATTTTTTGATAAGCATAGCCCTCACTTACAAGCTTATCGTAACAACTTACAATTGTAACATTATTTACTTTTAATACCTTAGCTAAGCTTCTTATAGCTGGTAATTTATCTCCATCTTTTATTATTTTTGAATTAATCAAATTCTTGATATTATCTGCAATTTGAATGTACTTAGGTTCATAATCATTAAATTCAATATTATACTTTTCCATATTGCCCCCATCACTCTTATTAATAAATTGTATTAATACATTTAATTATAGAAAATATAGTAAATCTGGTCAAATTTTTATAAAATAATAGCACAGAATTATAAATTTAAATAATTCTATGCTGCGCTATTTATATATATAAATTATCTAATACCCAAACAGATATACTTCCGTTTCTTACCATAAACTTTCCAAAACCATCTGTATCAATAACTACCTTTTCCTCAAAATTTGAAAGTAAATCTCTAAACCCTTTACCAGAAAAATGTTTTCCTATATACATTTTCTTTTCTCCGCCTAACTTATTAGTTAACAAAACAGCTAAACCTGAATTATTGTATTCTTTAATACCTTCTCTTGTCCATCCAATTATATTTTTATCATCAAAATAATCATGTTGCTCTCCATATGCCAAATTTTTTCTTGCTTTTAATAGTAAATCTAAAGAACTTCCTATTCCTGAATATCCATGACTTGGTATACCATAATAATCCCCATAAAAGACACAGGGATATCCTTCTATTCTTAATAATATTAAAGAATATGCTAGTGGTTTAAACCATGGCTCTACCCATGATTGTAGTGAACTCCCTAATTGAGTGTCATGATTATCAACAAAAGTTACTGCCTTTGTTGAATATCTCTCTACTAATGTACCTTTAAAGATATTTCTCATATCAAAATCACCATTACTATGAGAAGCTTCATATAAATTAAAGTGTAATGGTACATCAAACAAAGACATAACATATTTAGTATTTTTTAAATAGTTCAATAGTACATCTACATTAGCATGCCAATACTCTCCTACAGAAAATAATTCTTTTCCACTTTCTTTTCTTAAGTATTCTAACCATTCTACAAAAAATTCATAACTTATATGTTTAACAGCATCTAGCCTAAATCCTTCAATCTTTGTAAAATCAATATACCATTTTCCCCATCTTTTCAACTCTTCTACAACTTCTCTATTAGAAAAATCCAAATCAGCTCCCATAAGGTAATCATAATTTCCATTTTCTTTATCTACTCCATTACTCCATTCTTTAGTTAAAAATTTATAAATACTATTTCTGTTTGTTTTATCATCATAATCTATTCCATCAAAATCATTCCAATCCCATTTAAAAGATGAATATTTATTATTTCTTCCTGGAAAAGTAAACTTAGTCCATGCTCTTATTACCTTAGTTCCACTGATAGGGATATTCCTATTAAAAAATTCTTCTTCACTTGCCATAACATCTTCTGCTTCATCTGCACCCATTTTGTGATTTAAAACTATATCTCCATAACTTTGAATACCATTTTTCTTTAACATTTTTATTGCCATTAAATATTCATCTTTACTACCATACTTAGTCTCTATAGTTCCTTTTTGATTAAATTCTCCTAAATCATATAAATCATATGCTCCGTAACCAACATCATATCCACCACCAATTCCTTTATATGCTGGCGGCATCCATACAGCTGTTATTCCTAACTGCTTTAAATTATTTGCCTCTCTAGCTATTTCATTCCATAATTTACACTGTGGTAATAGAAACCATTCAAAATATTGCATAATTGTTCCATTAACCATTTTACTTCCACCCACTTTAATACCATACTTATTAATATATTTAACTATTTATCAGTGCCTTAGAATAAAAATGGCTCTGATATTGTTAAATATAAATTATTTTATTGGTACCTATGAATATTTTTTAAGTAGTACCTTAAAATATTTATATTCTTCATTAACAATATCAGAACCTATGTTAAAAAGAGCATACTTAAAATAAGCATTTATCCGCCTCTATCGGCATAGATAACTTATTTTAACCTTCTTAAAAAACTATATTATTTCTTGTAGAATGTTAAAATCACTTAATCTTAAGTAGCTCTTATTAACTATTACATTAATATATTTATGATGAAATCTTTCGTTTTATTATAACTTTCTTCATCAACTTCAACAATCATGAAAGTTCCATCTTCTCTATACTCTTCCTCTAAAACTCTGCCATTTCTATGAAGGAATGAATTCATATCACTTCTATCATATGGTATTAAGTATTCACACTTTTTCATGTTATAAGGAAGGTTTTCTTCTATAAGTTGTAATAACTCTTCTAAATTTATTCCTTCTCTTGCTGAAATTTCAATTGTTTCATATTCACTTGTAGCTTCCTTAATAGCTTCAAGCTGTTCTTCTGTTGCTCTATCTATTTTATTTAAAACAAGTAAAGTCTTCTTATCTTTAGCTCCTAATTCAAATAAAACTTCTTCTACAGCCCTAATTTGCTCTAAAGCTGTATCACTTGAAGAATCAACTACGTGACATAAAAGATCTGAATAAATTACTTCTTCTAAAGTTGACTTAAACGCTTCTACTAAATCATGTGGTAACTTTCTAACAAATCCAACTGTATCTGTTAAAGTTATTACTCCTTTATTTTTTAATACAATAGCTCTAGTTGTTATATCTAATGTTGCAAATAGCATATCTGCTTCAAATACTTTTTCTTTACCTACAACTTCCTTTTGAGCTGCTACATCACAAAGAGCATTTCTCAAAGTAGATTTTCCTGCATTTGTATATCCAACTAATGAAACCTTTGGAATACTTTCTTTATTTCTTTTCTCTCTTTGAGTTTCTCTAATTTTTTTAATTTTCTTTAATTCATCATTTAAATCATAAATTTGTTCTTTTATATGTCTTCTATCAGTTTCTAGTTTCTTTTCTCCAGGTCCCTTAGTACCAATACCACCACCAGTCCTTGACATTATTG
>UQQU01000115.1 GCA_900543325.1 uncultured Clostridium sp.
TCCATTTACTAAAAGGTTTGGATATCTAGCTGGTAATACCTTAGGTTCCATTTCAGAATCTGAGTAGTTTGGAACCATATCTACTACATTTTTTTCTATATCTCTAAGCATCTCCATAGATATACTAGAAAGTCTAGCCTCTGTATATCTCATAGCCGCTGCTCCATCTCCATCTATACTTCCCCAGTTTCCGTGTCCATCAATAAGGGGAGCTCTTGTACTAAAATTTTGAGCTAGAATTACCATAGCATCATAAACTGAACTATCTCCATGTGGGTGATATTTACCTAGTATATCCCCTACTATTCTAGCTGATTTGTAATAAGGTTTATCTGGAAAAGCCTTTAACATATATGCACCATATAAAATTCTTCTGTGTACAGGCTTTAATCCATCTCTTACATCTGGAAGTGCTCTATCCTTAGCAACTTCTACTGCATAAGGTAAATAGTTATCAGGCATAACCTCTTCAAGAGGCATTCTGATAATATTATTATCCTTAGGTATTTCAATATTCTTCTTAGCCATTTAATCTCCTCCTTTAGAACTCAGCATACTTATACATATAGTTCTTTCTAGGCTGAACAACATCACCCATTAATAAAGAAACCATTTTTTCAGCCTTAGCGGCATCTTCTATAGTAACTTGTACTAAAGTTCTTGTTTCTGGATTTAAAGTTGTCTCCCATAATTGGTCTGGATTCATTTCTCCAAGTCCTTTAAATCTTTGAATAGTTGCTCCCTTTCCTACCTTCTTTTTAACTTCTTCTAATTCATCATCACTATAAGCATAAAGAATCTTATCTTTACCCTTACCTGATTTAGCAACTTTATAAAGAGGTGGTTGTGCTAAATAAAGATGACCATTAGCTATAAGAGGTCTCATGTATCTATAGATATATGTCATCCAAAGAGTTCTTATATGATATCCATCTACGTCAGCATCACTCATTATTATTATTTTGTCATATTTTAAATCTTCTTCATTATAATTATCTAAAATTCCTGTACCTATGGCAGTGTTAAAGATTTTTAACTCCTCAGAAGCTATAACATTTTCTAACTTTTGTTTTTCTGTATTCATTATTTTACCCTTTGAAGGCATTATAGTCTGGAATCTTCTATCTCTAGCTTGTTTTGCTGAACCACCGGCAGAATCTCCCTCAACTACAATAAATTCATTTACAGTATTATCTTTTAATGTACATACTGCAACCTTACCAGCAAGTGGTGCTGTTCCTTTACCTATTTTTTTCTTTTCAGCTTCATTTATCTTTTTAATTTTTTCTCTTCTTTGAGCTGCAGCAAGGGCATTATTTATAAGACTTGTTGCAACTTCTTTATTATCTTCTATCCATTCACAAAGCTTAGTATATGCTAAATCATTCATCATAGTATAAGCTTCTGAACTTCCTAATTTTGTCTTAGTTTGACCTTCAAATACAGCATTAGTAATCTTAATTCTAACTATTGCTGTCATACCTTCTCTTAAGTCATCGCCTTCAAACTCTTTATCCTTTTCTTTAACAAGACCTAACTTCTTTGCCCATTCTTTAAAAGCTCTTGTCATACCAGTTTTAAATCCAGATTCGTGAGTTCCAGCTTCTGTAGTAGGAATATTATTAACATAACTTGCAATATATTCAGTTGTAGAGTCTGTAAATTGCATACATACTTCACCATACATTGCTATATTATTTATTGATTTTTCTCCTTCAAAAAGAATTGGTGTAGGATGAATAGTCGTTTTACTTTCATTTAAATAATCTATAAAATCAAGTAAACCTCTTTCAGAATAGTATTCCTTTCTAACCTCTTCATCTTTTCTTTGATCTATAAGCTCAAGATGTATTCCTTTATTTTGGAATGCAAGCTCTTGTAACCTTTCATCTATAATATCAAATTTGAAATCAGTTGTTGAAAAAATTTCTCCATCTGGTTTAAATGTAACTCTAGTTCCTGTATCTTTAGCTTTTCCTACTATCTCTAAGGATGTAACCGCAGTTCCTGGCATATCTTTTTTTAGCTCTTTATCATAGGCATATTCAAATCTTTGTTTATATATATTCCCATTTTGATGAACTTCTACTTCTAGCCATTTTGATAACGCATTAACTACTGCAGCTCCAACTCCATGAAGGCCTCCTGATGTTTTATAGTTTTTATTATCAAACTTACCACCAGTATGTAATTCAGTAAATACCATTTCCACCCCTGACTTTTTCTTAACAGGATGGATACCTGTTGGTATTCCTCTACCATTATCTATAACAGTTACACTCTTATCTTTATTTATAATAATTGTGGCTTTATCTCCAAAACCATTAGATATTTCATCTATTGAGTTATCTAATATCTCCCATATACAATGATGTAAGCCCTTTGTTCCTGTAGACCCTATATACATACCTGGTCTAACTCTAACTGGTTCAAGTTTCTCTAAAGATGTCAAATCCGTTACATCATATTTACTATTAACTTCATTATTCATATAAACCTCCAAAATTATAACCTATTCACATTTAAGTAATAATTTAGATATAATTATACAATTTCATAATATCAAAATCAAACTAATGTTCTTTATTAACGTTTTTAATTCTATCATACTTCTGTATTTATTTAAAAGCACGAATATTTTTTTCTTCCTTACTTTCTAAATATTTAATGTCTATTTTTTATCTTTTTATAAGATTAACTTATTTATATCTTATCCTCATTATTTAAATTTACAAGTTATTTTACTTACATCTCTTCACTTTATTGGATATTTTAAGTGTATATTGGTAAACTTAAATTTCTAATTTTTTATAATACAATTAAAATAAAAAATCAAATTACCTTATAATTATTTAAACTATAAAGCAATTTGATTTTTATAATAATCCCTAATTTTCTAAGCTATTAACTCTAATTAACTATACTATACCTTGTGCCATCATAGCATCAGCAACTTTCTTAAATCCAGCTATATTAGCTCCCATTAAGATATTTCCTTCATCACCATATTCCTTTGCAGCAGCTGCTGAATTATTATAAATATTAATCATAATATTTTTAAGCTTAGCATCTACTTCTTCAAAACTCCAAGACATTCTCATACTATTTTGAGACATTTCTAAAGCTGAGCAAGCAACTCCACCTGCATTTGCAGCCTTAGCTGGTCCAAATAACACTTTATTACTTTGGAATACTTCAATAGCTTCTAATGTACTTGGCATATTAGCACCTTCCGCTACTACCTTAGTTCCATTTTCAACTAAAATCTTAGCTGATTTTTCATCTATTTCACCTTGAGTTGCACAAGGAAGTGCTACATCGCATTTTATAGTCCAGATACCTCTGCAACCTTCAAAATATTTAGCTGAAGGAACATAATCTAAATATTCTTTGATTCTTCCCCTCTTAACTTCCTTAATGTTCTTTACAACTTCAAGATTAACTCCATTTTCGTCATATATATATCCATTTGAATCACTTAATGCAACAACTTTAGCTCCTAATTGAGTTGCTTTTTGAGTTGCATATATAGCAACATTTCCTGAACCAGAAATTACAACAGTTTTTCCTGCTAAAGAAAGTCCATTATCTTTCATCATTTCTTCAGTAAAGTACACTAATCCATATCCTGTTGCTTCAGTTCTTGTTAAACTTCCACCATAAGATAATCCTTTTCCTGTTAAAACACCTTGATCATTAGCATTTCTAATTTTCTTATAATATCCATACATATATCCAATTTCTCTACCACCAACACCAATATCTCCTGCTGGTACGTCTGTGTCTAACCCTATATGCTTACTTAATTCAGCCATAAAACTTTGACAGAATCTCATTACTTCTCTATCTGATTTTCCTTTAGGGTCAAAATCTGAACCACCTTTTCCCCCACCAATAGGTAGTCCTGTTAATGAATTCTTAAATATTTGCTCGAATCCTAAAAATTTAATTATGCTTGAATTAACTGTTGGATGGAATCTTAATCCACCTTTATAAGGACCTATAGCACTATTAAATTGGATTCTATATCCTCTATTAACTTGAACTCTTCCTTTATCATCTACCCAAGGAACTCTAAACATAATTTGTCTCTCTGGTTCTACAATTCTTTCTAATAATCCCTCTTCAATATATTCTGGATGTTTATCGAATACCGGAATTAAAGAAATTGCTACTTCTTTTACAGCATCTAAGAACTCCTTTTCATTTCCATTTCTCTTTTCTACTTGTTCTAAAACATTTAAAACATATTCTTTTCCTGTCATAAGTTTTCCCCCTTATCTTTATTACCATTTTACATTAAATTTTAGGATATATTTTATATCTAAGTATATTATTTATATCCTTTTTTATATCAATAAATTTCTATTAAGTTATTTATTAATATACTAACCCTACTTAATATATTAATACTATTTTTGTAATTTTAAAAGATAATTTAAAAAAAACAAAAAATTTATTTTATATAAAAGGAACTGCTCCCTATATACTTGATAGGAAGCAGTTCAAAATTAATAAAAACTTTATAAAATTACTCTTTATTCATAATATCATTATTTTCTATTAATTCATTAATTAATAAAAATATATTTTTTGTAGAATCATTTTTGTCAAAAGATTTACAAGCCTCTTTCATATCTTCTAGTTTTTCGCCATCTTTTAATAGTTCTATTATAGCTTCTCTACAACTATTTCCATCACTAATTCTTACTGCCATATTATGCTTTAATAAGAATTCTGCATTTTCTTCCTCTTGACCTGGAATTGCATCAAAAACAGCCATTGGAATATTGCATGCTAATGCTTCTGTAACAGTTAAGCCTCCTGGCTTAGTAATTATTATATCTGATGCTTGCATAAATTTATTAATTTCTTCTGTAAAGTATATAAGTTTTGTCTTTTTAGGACTACTTCCTATTACTTCCTCAAAATGATTATATAACTTTTGATTTTTTCCTGTTACTAATATTATTTGAAAATCTAAATCTATATCTATTATATTCTCATAAACATCAAAGACATTTGATACTCCAAAGCTTCCCGCCATCATTAATATTGTTGGCAAACTCTTATCAAGACCTAATTCTTCAATTACTAATTGTTTTTCCTTTTCTTCGAAGAATACTTCATCCACTGGTATTCCGTATGGATAGATACATCTTGAATCTACTCCCTCAGTAACCATTTTAGTAACCATATCATCATTTGCAACTATATATGCATCCACCTTATCATTTATCCATGCTTTATGTGGAGCATAATCAGTCATTATACAGATTAACGGTATATTTATTTCTTTCTTTGATTTTAATCTTGATACCATTTCTGTTGGAAAGGGATGCGTTGTTATAATTATATCTGGTCTAAACTCATCAATTAAAGGTAATAACTTATTTGCAAATATATTGTTAAGTCTAGTTACAAAATTAGCTAACTTATGATCCTTATTAGTCAGATCATATAACTTTCCGTATAATTTAGGCGTTTTAGTGGCTAAATAAACATATCCACTAGTTACTGTTTTATTTAATATTGGACTTATATACAATAAACTATCTACTATTTTAACATTTATATCTTTATTCTGTTGGGTCATGTAACCCTCTATCGCTTTAGATGCCCTCATATGTCCACCACCAGTTGATGCTGACAAAATAAGAATATTCATTTAAGCTCCCCCTAACAATATAAGTTAGTGTAAAGTTTTTTACACTACTTTTCTTTTAAATTCTTTATATATCA
>UQQU01000116.1 GCA_900543325.1 uncultured Clostridium sp.
CAGAAAATTGTAGATCTAAGCTTTAAAGCCAGTGATAGAGAAAAATTAATGATATTACCGGAAGGAAGTATTATATGACTTATTGGAGGTTATATCATTAATTTTCGTCATCACGGCATTAACGCTTTAGTTCGCAATTTAATTATTAAACATTATTTTTTACATGAATTATTTCACCATTTTTAATGTAAGCTCTAGGAACTCTCTTTTTTAATAAACAAAGAACTTCATAATTTATACTATCCATACATTTTGCAAGATCATCAGCATTAAATTTAATGCCGTTACTTTCACCTAGTAATATAACTTCATCCCCAGCTTTAATATCACCTATATCAGTAACATCAATCATAAATTGATCCATACAAATATTACCTACTATAGGAGCTAGCTGACCATTAACAATAACCTTAGCATCATGTTTTAAGGTCCTAATATATCCATCTGCATATCCAATAGGAATAGTTGCAATTTTACTTTTCCTAGATGTTTTAAAAGTTCTATTGTAACTAATATACATACCACTTTCTAATTCTTTAACATGAGCAATTTTAGCTTTTAAAGTTAAAGCAGGTTTAATTGATAAGTTTTCTTTTTTAACTTCATTTGAAGGATAATATCCATAAAGAATAATTCCAGCTCTTACAGCATCTAAATAGGTATTAGGTAAATCGATAATGGCAGCACTATTAGAGGCATGTTTTAAAGGTATATTAACGCCTTTCTTTTCTAGTCTATTAATAAAATCATAAATTTGATTAAATTGATATTGAGTATATTCTTTATCTTGTTCATCAGAGCTAGAAAAATGAGTAAATATTCCAATAACATCTAAACCATCTAAAGCACAAATTTCACAAATAGCATTAAAACTTTCATCATTAGGAAGGAATCCAATTCTACCCATACCAGTATCTATAGCTATGTGAACTTTTGCCTTTTTGTTAAGACTTTTTGCTAAAGCAGATAATTCCTTTGCATAATTTAAATCATAAATTGTTTGCTCTATATCATAATTAATTAAATCTTCACCTAAATATAAAGGTGTATATCCAAGTATCATTATAGGGGCTGTAATATTATTATTTCTAAGTTCAATTCCTTCAGTAAGCATTGCAACAGCTAGTCTTGAAGCACCATTTTCTAAAAGGCAAGGAGCCACATCTAAGGCACCATGTCCATAGGCATCAGCTTTTACAACAGCCATAACTTCTTTATTACCAGCTAATTTCTTTATATTTTTCATATTATTTGCAAGTATATCTAAGTCTATTTCAGCCCATACGGGTCTCATTATCTTTTCCATAATTACACCTCAAATTTTTTATATCTTAGTATTATTGTAATAAAAATATTAAAAAATGATAAGTACCACTAATAATATAAATTTTAACAGTAGTGGCACTATGATATTTTAAATGGCTATTTTGGTAGTATTGTATTAGTTTTTAGATTGAATTAAATAAATAGTAGTATATAATAAAAGCATAAATTATAAACATAACAAAAGGATGAATATTATGACAACAAAATATAAAAAGCCAGAATTATTAGCTCCTGCAGGGAGTTTAGAAAAATTAAAAATTGCTTTTCAATATGGAGCTGATGCTGTTTATTTTGGTGGAGAAGCATTTTCATTAAGAGCAGCAGCACAAAACTTTTCATTTGAAGATATAAAGGAAGGTGCTGAATTAGCTCATAGTTTAGGAAAGAAGATATACTGTACAGTAAATGTAATGCCAAGAAATGAAGGAATAGAAAAATTACCAGAATTTTTAAAAAGTCTTGAAGAAGCTAAAGTTGATGCTGTTTTAGTATCAGACCTTGGAGTTTTTAGAACTGTTCAAAAGCATACTAATTTACCAATACATATTAGTACACAAGCTAATACAGTAAATTATGAAGGATGTAATATGTGGCATGATTTAGGTGCAGAACGTGTAGTTTTAGCTAGAGAATGTTCATTAAAGGAAATAAAAGAAATTAGAGAGCATATACCAGAAGAGCTAGAATTAGAAGTTTTTGTTCATGGAGCTATGTGTATGTCATATTCAGGAAGATGTTTACTTTCAAGCTATATGACTGGAAGAGATTCTAATAGGGGGGCATGTGCACAATCTTGCAGATGGAAGTATTCTTTAGTAGAAGAAAAGAGACCTAATCAATATTTCCCTATTGAAGAGGATCAACATGGTACATATATAATGAATTCAAAAGATTTATGCATGATAGAGCATTTACCAGAACTTTTAGAAGCTGGAATTTCATCTTTAAAAATTGAAGGTAGAAATAAGAGTGAATATTATGTTGCTATAGTTGTTAATGCTTATAGAAAGGCAATAGATTTATATTATGAAGATCCAGAAAATTATAAATTACCTAAGGTTTTAAGAGATGAAATGTACAAGGTTAGTCATAGAGAATATAATACAGGATTCTTCTTTAGTGAGCCTAAGAGTGATGCAATAATTTATCATACAAATGATCATGTTAGAGAGTATGATGTAGTTGCCATAGTTCATGAATATGATGAAGAAAGTCAAATTGCATTATGTAAGCAAAGAAATAAATTTGTAAAAGGAGATAAGGTAGAAATATTAACTCCAGGTGAATTTGGTGAAAGTTTTATTGTTGAAGAACTTTACAACGAAGATGGAGAAGCTATAGAAGGATGTCCACATCCTGGAATGATGTGCAAAGTTAAAGTACCATTCAAGGTAGGGAAAAACTCATTTTTAAGAAAAGAATTAATTAAATAGATTTGTAGTAAAAAGTATTAACATAAAAATTCACTAAGAATATTATGTAGTATAAATAATATGAGGTGGGTTTTGTGGCTACAAATGATAAATTTTTAGAAAAAATTGATAAATCAAATAATGTATTTTTAAAATTGATATCAAAAGTATCTTCTATTAATAACAATGATGAAGATGAAAATCTAGAAAAATCAATATCAGAGTTAATAGATGATATTAATTCAACTGAAAGTATACAATCAGTAGTATATGACTCTATAAACCAAGCAGGCTTTGATTATGATAAGGAACAGGGAATTTTTTATTCAATGATTGATGCATGGCAATATGATTATGGTTATTGTAGATTTTATGATGAATTTTCAGCACCATTAAGTATAATATTTGATTGTGAACCTATTTATTTTAATTACAATAATAAGAGATGGCTTATTGAATTTTGGAAAGGACAGTACGGAATTTGTACGGGTGCTGAAGTTGGAGTATATGCTTCAGAAAAAACTATATATAATGAAACAATGAATAGTGAGAATATATTTTATGATAAAATAAGTCCTAAAGAATTCTTAGATATTTCCAGTGTTGTTAAGAAAAATGGAGAAGTTATTTTCGAAAGAAAAGATAAACATTGGTGGTTAACAGGATTTATTCTTGGAGAATTTTCTGAGCCAAATGAGTTATCAGTAGATATAAATATAACGCTAATAGATGAAGAAATGAGAGATGCATTTATACAAGGGTTAAATTATGCTGGATATGACAATGAAGAAATTAAAATAAAAGGGAACAGTGTAGAGATATTCTTTGATAAACCAAAAACAGAGCAACCATATACGAATACTAAACTTTTAAACTATATGATGCAAAGAAGAAATAAAGATTTATGTAATGTTTATAATAGTATAACTAAACAATATAAAAATTATGATGAAAAGATTAATGCTGTAAAGCAACAATCACCATTACTATATGGACAAATTATGAATATTGGTAGATGGAAATGCATAATTGATTTATACAATTTATATAAATTAACTAAAGATAGTTAATAAAAGGATAGAAATTAATTTACTTAAATAAATTAATTTCTGTCTTTTAAGTATTTTTATAGGGAGTTCATAGAAAATATACTAAAAATAATTTTTTGGGGGAGAGTATAAATATAAATGAATCACTTTAAAAGAATATCTAAAGTTTTTAAAGAAGCTTATGAAATATCTTTTGATAATGAATCAAGAATTGTATTGATGAGTGATTGTCATAGAGGAACTGGTGATTGGAGTGACACATTTCTAAAAAATCAAAATATTTATTTTAGTGCATTGATGAATTATTATGAGAATGGATATACCTATATAGAATTAGGTGATGGAGATGAACTTTGGGAAAATAAAAGGATGAATGATATTTTAGAAATTCATAATAATGTTTTTTGGATTTTAAATGAATTATACTGTTCTGGAAGATTTCATATGATTTATGGAAATCATGATATGATTAAAAAGGAACAGAAGTTTATTAAAAAGTGTTTATGCAAATGTTTAAATAGAGAAGGGGTAAGATATGAGCCACTTTTTAAGGATTTTTGTGTTCATGAGGGAATAATCTTAAAATATAATAATAGTGAAAAAAAGATTTTTTTATTACACGGGCATCAGGGGGATTTACTAAATGATAGCTTATGGAAGTTAAGTAGATTTCTCGTCAGGTATTTATGGAAACCTCTAGAAAATTTTGGGGTGAAGGATCCTACTAGGGCAGCTAAAAGTTATAAAGAGAAAAATAAAGTGGACAAGAGGTTGAGTGAATGGGCAGTAAGAGAAAATGTGATTGTTATAGCAGGGCATACTCATCGACCTATGTTTCCAAAGCCTAAGGAGGTGCCACTTGAGAAGTGGCCATATTTTAATGATGGAAGTTGTGTTCATCCAAGGTGTATAACAGCTATTGAAATAGTAAATGGAGAGATATCATTAGTAAAATGGAGTATAAAGAGTGGTAAGATAAGTAATGGGGAAGAGAATAAAAGTGAAAGAGATAGAGAAAAATTATTTATTACAGAAGATAATTTAAAATGCGAGGAATTTAAAAAATATAAATTAGAAGATAGATCTGTATTATATGTCGGAAAAGATATATTAGGAGGTCCTGAAGATATTAATGAGTATTTTAACCGTATGATAAAGAATTGATAATAAAATAGAGCATCTATTTTAGATGTTCTATTTTAATATAAAAAGGTAGTATTTTATATTAAATGTATTTTAAAAATATACTTTAATTTTTGAAGAGTGTAATATACCACATTAGAAATTTAGCTAACTGTATTATAAATATAATATTTGAAAAGTTATTTAGTTATATATTTAAAAATCAAATTGCATATAAATTAAAAGGAATATTTATAAAATACATATGTATTAAAGGTGTATAGTAATCTATAATTTGTGAATTTAACTTGATTTATAATGAAACTTATCCTAGCGTATCAATATTAGAATTATTAAGAGAAAAATAGAAAAGATAAGAAAAATAAATATAAATTTAAATAAATAAGAAAATATAGAGATTAATATACTAAATAGGTGGTAAGATAAATTTCGTTGCTGAGGAGGAAGTAAGTATTAATGAAAAATCTTCGGTATTAGTTTCTTAAATTTCTAGTTTGACTAAGTGTAAAAACTTTTTAAAAAAGTTATTGACATGAATCGGTAGGAATGATAAGATAAACGAGTCGCTTCGGTGCGACAGAGTAAATGGTCTTTGAAAATTGAACAGAATATAGTTAAAGTAAACCAGCAATTCTTTTGAGAGTCTTAAAACAAAGACTCAAAGTAATTTGAGCAAATGATTAAACTTTTTAGTGAGAGTTTGATCC
>UQQU01000117.1 GCA_900543325.1 uncultured Clostridium sp.
AATGAAAATCATGTTGATATGAAGAAAAGCCAGTGGGATTGTTAGGAGAGGTATATAAGAAGAGTTGATATTGATAATGGTTAGTTTTTAAATTTTAAAACCTCTGAGAGTCTTTGAGAGTGGCGAAGTCACTCTCTTGTTATTATGGGCATAAAAACTATAAAATAAGTCAATGATTTAAAAGAGTCATTGGCTTATGTTATAATTATTATAGTTATTAATGATAAGAAAATAATTATGAAGGGAGATGAAAAGGTGACTATATATTTGAATACAATTAATCCTTTAGAAAATTATAGAGAACTTCTAAATGAAGAATATTTTGTTGATAAATCATCTATAATAGAAATATTAAATAAGAGATTATTCACAAAAAGTAAATATATATGCTTAACTAGGCCTAGGAGGTTTGGAAAATCATCAGTTGCTCATATGTTAGGTGCTTATTATAGTAAAGCTGTAGATTCTAAGAATATTTTTGATAATCTTAATATTAGTAAATCAGAGTCTTATATAGAACATTTAAATAAATATAATGTAATTAGTATAAGCTTTAATAGGTTATCCGATATTGGGAATACCTATGATGATTATATAAATAGAATAAAGATTAATTTAAAAGAAGATATTAAAGAAATATATCCACATATAAATGTAGATAAATATTTATCTATAAGTGATTTATTAGAATGTTTAAATGATAAATTTATATTTATAATAGATGAATGGGATTATATTTTTAATAATAATCTTTTTGAAGAAAATCAGAATGATTTTTTAGAGTTTTTAAGAAATCTTTTAAAAGATCAACCTTATGTTGCATTATGTTATATGACAGGAGTTTTACCTATTAAAAAATATTCTAGTGGTAGTGCTCTTAATATGTTTGATGAATATACATTTTTAAAAGATAGAAAATTTGGAGAATATTTTGGTTTTACAGAAGAAGAAGTAATAGAGTTATGCAAGAAAAATAAAAATATGGATTTTAAAAAATTAGAAAGTTGGTACAATGGTTATTTAACAGCTGCAGGAATAAGAATTTATAATCCACGTTCAGTAGTAAAAGCGCTTCAAAATAATTATTGTGAAAGCTATTGGACAAATACTGGAGCTATGGATGAAGTTGCTGAATACCTAAAATATAACACTTTAGATATTTGTGATGATGTAATAAAAATGGTTTCTGGAGAGGAAATTGATATAACAATAAATGAAGAGTTTAGAGCTGGGCAAAGAACACCTAGAACAAAAAAGGAAATTTATTCAGCAATGATAGTACTTGGATTTTTATCATATTATGATGGATATTTAAAGATTCCTAATAAAGAGCTTATGCAAGAGTTTGAGAAAGCTTTAGAAGATGAATCTTTTGGATATGTTTCAAAGATAATAGAAAACTCAAGAAAAATGTTAAATGCAACAGTAAATGGAGATACAAAAACTGTAGAAGAAATTCTTCATGACATTCATAATTCAGAAATACCAATACTTCAATATAATGATGAAAATAGTTTATCTTGTGTTTTAACATTAGCATATTTAAGTGCTAGAGATATTTATAGAGTTGAAAGAGAAGAAAAAACAGGTAAGGGATATGCAGATTTTACTTTTCATCCTAGACGAAAAAATGATATTCCTTTTATCGTAGAATTAAAAAAGGATGTATTACCTGAAGTAGCTATAAATCAAATTATTCAAAAAGAGTATGTTGAAAAGTTTAAAAAAGAAAATGAGGGTAAAAAGGTATTAGCGGTGGCAATATGTTATGATTCAAAGAATAAGAGTCATAGTTGTAGAATAGAAAATGTATAATGAGATGGAGCTTTAAAATTTTGAAGGTTATGATAACAGTTAGTTTTTTGCTAGCTGTTATTTTTAGTATTTAGAGTGATTTAATAGTTATATTGGAAAATAATCAATATAGAAAGTAAAGAACAACTTTCTCAAATAAAAGAATTATACTTTAATAATTCAAATTGCTAGTTTATAATAAAGCAATCAGTATTAAAGTTGGAGGGTTAATATGAAAGAATTAATTAAAAAACTAGAGAAAAATAAGGAAATACAACTACTATTAAAATCATTTGAGGAAGAGTTTGAAAACAATTTTGAAATAGCTGATGACATAGATGAATTTTCAATGATAACTTATAGAGATACAATATTTAGAATATGGTTATTTTCACCAATTGTAGAAGGTACATATATGTCACCATATTACATAATTAATAGAATTGCACAAAGTTATAAAAAAGGTGATTATTCAATTGCTCCACATATTAAAATTATAATAAAAGCTAATAATATTAATTTTGAAACTAAGTGGAATATTTACTCTAAAGTTGAAAATCCGGTTATGGATGATTTAAATAAATTAGCAAAACATTGCAATCCAACTATTGTGAAAAGAGAGAGTAATAGGTTTGTTATAGATGGTGGAGAAACTTTTATAGATGAAATAAGCTATAGAAGTGGATATTATATAGATTATTTATTAGAGTTATCATTAAAACTTAATATAATAAAAGAAATTAAATCTATAGGTTGTCAATGTTATCAGCTTAGCGAACTATATAGTAATTATGATAGTTTAAGTAATGAAGAAAAAATAAATAAAATAATAAAAGCTAGTATTGAAATATCAAATAAAAATCTAGAGGAAAAGTGTAAAATTAAAAACTCTAATATAGAAATAGATTTATTAAAGAATGATGTTTCTTATGAAGACTATGATAAATATATGGCAGAGATAGTTAGGTATTATGAAGAAATTTATAATAATATAAGTAACTTAACTAATATAGGGAATATTGAAATAATGGAATCAATAAAAAGCTTAACACAAGAAAAGGTCACAAATATGATGGCCAATAAAGACTTTTCAGTGTTTTTTGATATTAATTTTACTATTATATTTGGATATTATCTTGGAATTATAAACCCTATATATGAGGGACCTTTCTT
The DNA here is from genome assembly GCA_900543325.1 of uncultured Clostridium sp. Taxonomy (GTDB): domain Bacteria; phylum Bacillota; class Clostridia; order Clostridiales; family Clostridiaceae; genus Clostridium. The sequence continues at coordinate 2,968 of UQQU01000117.1, forward strand.
TATAGAAATATTTAATAAAATAATGCAAGTGTTAATTAGAGAAGAAAATGTATTAAATGGTTTATTTAATTTACAAATTGCACATAATCTTACTCCATTTGGAATGAAGGTTTTAGAAAAGACAGTTGATAAAAATATAGAAAATAGTTTTAAAGATATTCCAATGGATCTTATGAATAATGGTATTAATTTTTATATAGAAAATAAAGAAGAGATATTGGAAGAATATATGGATATGTTTGAAGGTATGAATAATAATTTTAATGCTATGGCCTTTGATTTTGATGAGGATGATGATTACATAGATGATGAGGACATGACAGTAGATTTATTTGGTGAACATATGTCAAGAGAGATAGTAAAACATTTAGTAGATTTTTATGAGTATTTATTTATGAATAAAAAGTTAAAAGAAAAAACAGCTGACAAGCATTGTGAAAATGTTGAGTTGTATATAAGTGACTATCTTAATATGAGGAGTTTAGAAGATTTAAATAGAATTACAAAGAATTCAATGCACATATTTATGCTAGATTGGTTTATTCCAAATGTTGCAACAAGTGCAAGTAATGTTAGGAGTCAATTAACATCATTAAGCCAGTACATAAAGTTTTTAGCTGATAAAGGTTTTGTAGATAAAAGTTTATTACAAGACTTTAAAGAGATTTCAAAAAATAAAGAGAATTATGTAGATTATTTCGATGAATATATATATGGAGATGATGGAGATATATTTTAATTTCCACGAAAATTTTAAAGCCCTTAGGAGTCTTTGAGAGGAGCAAAGCCACTCTCTTGTATAATAAGGAAATGGGGCAAGGAGCCTGCATCTTTTAAGTAGATGGAGTGGATTAAGAGGTATATGGGAAGTAGGGAAATTGGTGATTTAATTAAGGGGGAGGCTCATTATATATTGAATAGATTGTTTAATAGTGAGGGAAGTTTAGGGGGATAAAAACTATAAAATAAGTCAATGATTTAAAAGAGTCATTGGCTTATTTTATAATTATTATAGTTATCAATGAGAAGAAAATTATTAGATTAATAAAGAGAGGAAATTAGATGAGAAGTTGTAATAAAAAAGAATTAGAGTTTACGGTATTTATCATAAATAAGCTTTCAGATTATCTAAAAAAGCCAGTTCATGAAATTTATAAAATATTAAAAGATAGTGATATATTAGATGATTATATTATAGGATGCTATGATGTACTTCATACTTTAGGTAGTGAATATCTTATGGAAGATATTACAGAAATAATAAAAGAGAGAGGAATAAATTTATGATAGTTTATCATGGTGGGACAGCAATTATTGAAAATCCTGATGTTAAGTTTTCTAAAAAATATTTAGATTTTGGTAGAGGATTTTATGTAACTACTTATAAAGAGCAAGCAGAAAAGTGGGCAAAAAGACGTTCTATGAGAAATAGAGAAAAAGCAGTAGTAAATATATATGAATTGCAAGATAATTTAAGTAATTATAAGGTCATAAATTTTAAAGATGATGAAATATGGCTTAATTTTGTTTGTGATTGTAGAAGAGGAAAAGATGTATATAAACAATACGATATTGCAATTGGAAGCGTTGCAGATGATGATGTTTTTAAAAGTATAGATATGTATTTTAAAGGGCTTTGGGATGAAGAAAGGACTTTAAATGAAATTAGATATTATAAAATGAATAATCAAATTTGTTTAATAAATCAAACATTAATAGAGAATGAATTAAAGTATATAAAAAGTTATGAGGTGAAGTAAATGAGAACTAATCAAGAAAGTTTAGAAAAGTTTTATATTCAATCACTTGATAATGATATTATAGAATATTTGGCAGAAAATAAAAAAATAGATATACGTTTAGCTATGGATATATATTATAGAAGTCTATTATGCAAACAAATTCATAATGGAGAAAATGGAATTCAATATTTAGATTATAAGTATTTAGCTGAAGATTTAATTGAAAATGAAAAAGAATTATTTAAGTCAAATTAGTGGTTATTAAAATTAGTTTTAGGATTTCATTATTAATTAAATATTATTTTTAGTGATATTTTAGGCACAAAAAAGACCCTCAAATTAGAAAACCCATAATTTGAGGGGCTTTTTTGTTGTAAAGCTTGTACTTGGAAAATAATTGGTCGTTCAAGGTATTACGGAAGGTGGAATGATTTATGTTACTAATAAAGAGCTTATGTTGGAGTTTGAAAAGGTTTTAGCAGATGAATATTTGGATATAAGAAAGAGAGGTAAGGCATTTATTGTTGAGCTAAAAAAAGATGAAAAGGTAGATATATCATTAACAAAAAACAGAAACAAAGCCTATGCTAGATAGAAACTTGTCTCTGGAAAATTTTAAAACCCCCGGGAGCATTGAGAGGGGCAAAGCCACTCTCTTGCTTTAAATTGAGAAAAATTATAGTTTTCTTAAGTTTTCAACATCAGAAATAGTTAATCTGTTTTTAAGGCAATAGTTTCATTATCAAGAATATCTAATAAATTTTTGGCGATAG
>UQQU01000118.1 GCA_900543325.1 uncultured Clostridium sp.
ATTCTAGGCGAAAATTTCACCGTTTCCGGAAAATAAATATTTCATTTTTTCGCCCCATGTAATGCGCAATTTTATTCTACTCTTCGCCAAAGACCTTTTTACGAAGCTCAAGTCCTGCTTTTGTTACTGCAACTCCACCCATAGCTGTTTCTCTAAGTGCTGATGGAAGACTCTTTCCTACCTTGTACATAGCTGATACAGTATCATCAAATGGTATTTTACTAGATACTCCAGCCATAACCATATCTGCTGTGCAAAGTGCACTTATAGCTCCTGCTGCATTTCTTTTTGCACATGGTATTTCAACAAGACCTGCTACTGGATCACAAACAAGTCCAAGTACATTTTTAATAACTATAGCCGCTGCATCTAAACTCATTCTAGGAGTTCCACCCATCATTTCAACAACTGCTGCTGATCCCATAGCTGCTGCAGAACCACATTCAGCTTGACATCCACCTTCTGCTCCAGAAAGAGTTGCATTCATTCCAATTATCATTCCAACTGCAGCTGAAGTAAATAATGCATCTATAAGTTCTTCATCCGTTTTTCCTAACTTCTCACCTGCAGATAAAATTACAGCTGGTAATATTCCACAAGATCCCGCTGTTGGACATGCTACTATTCTTCCCATACCTGCATTAACTTCTGATGATGATAATGCCATTGCCATAGCTTTTACAGTTACATCTCCAGTTAAAGTATCTCCTTTTTCTAAATACTTTTGAATCTTATATCCATCTCCACCAATAAGACCACTTAATGAATATACTTCTTTTTCTCTACCTTCAGTAGCTCCATCCTTCATTACCTTTAAATTTTTAGCCATCTTTTCATATACTTCTTCTCTAGATAATCCCTTATCTTCCATTTCAATTCTTATAGCATATTCACTTAAAGATATATTTTCCTCTTCACATATTCTTAATAACTCTTCACCAGATCTTGCTAGCATACTATTCACCGTCCTTAATTGGATTAATCATTATTACTTTATTTATACCTTCAATTGCTTTAACATTACCTATTATTTCTGCAGTAACTTCATGATCAACTTCAAATACCATTGTTGCATCTCTACCTTTTTGATTTCTAAATACCTTCATAAAAGCAATATTTATATCATTATCATAAAGTATTGATGACACTTTAGATAATACTCCTGGAACATCCTTATTTGAAACAATAATAGTAGGATAAGCTCCAGTAAAGTTAACTGAATTTCCATTAACAGAAGTAACCTCTATGCTTCCTCCTCCAATAGATGAACCTATAAGTTCATATGTACCTTCTTTTCCCTTTATAACAAATTCAACAGTATTAGGATGAACATCTCCTAAATCTGCTTCTCTAAATCTTATTTTTAATCCCATTTCTTTAGCTATCTCTAAAGAATCTCTAAGTCTTAAATCACTTGGTTCCATTCCTAAAATTCCAGCAACTAATGCTCTATCAGTCCCATGACCTTTATATGTTTTAGCGAATGATCCATGCAAATAAAATGTTACATCATCTATATCTCCCCCAGCAACAGCTCTTGCAACCTTTCCAAGCCTTGCAGCTCCTGCTGTATGAGATGATGATGGACCAACCATTATAGGCCCTAATATGTCAAAAACACCTACACTCTTCATTATGTAACCTCCAAATTTATTATCTTAAGTAACTAAATTGCGACGCAATTTATAATTAAAAAATTAATATTTAAACTTAGCTTGGCTAGTTTTAATGAATTAAGAGTTTGCTGAAGCAAACATTAAGAAATTAAAAGGAAAATAAGTTTACAACTTATTTTTCCCTTGATTAGCCGAAGTATCTTAATGTTGCCAAAAGCAACTCTTAATTGTTTAAACTAGCTAAGTGTTGTTCAAAAACTTAATTTCTTAATTAAGAATATTGCTTCGCAATATTTCTAATCATTTACATGAATATTTTAATATTTATAAAAAATGCTTCCTCCAATAAATTCTCTTAAAATTGAGTTTTGTGGAACTATATCTTTATCAATTTCTCTAAAGAAGCTTAACAATCCCTTTAATCTTTTAGCTTCATTATAAACTATACTATCTTCTTTAATTTTATCAAGCTCTTGAAGTGCATATTTCTTTAATACACATAGCTCATAAACTAAAGTAGAATTGAACATTACATCTGCTTCCTCTTGGTAAACGAAAATATTTTTTTGCTCACCTCTTTTTATCTTATGCCACATCTTTAAAGTATCTTCTGACCCATGACCTCTTGATAATTGATCTCTTACAATTCTTCTAATTTTTCTTACATCAGTAGTAGTTATTCTATTGTGATTATCTAAATTTAATTGAGTTAATGCTGAAATATAGATTCTAAATTTATATTTTTCATCAATATGAGATGTTAATATAGGATTTAATCCATGAATTCCTTCTACTATTATAACTCCATTGGCCGGTAATTTAACTTTCTTACCTAACCATTCTCTCTCTCCTTTTATAAAGTTAAACTCCGGTATTTCAACTTCTTCACCTTGTAGTATTAAATTTAAATGTTTATTAAATAATTCTGTATCTACTGAACCAATAGTTTCAAAATCATATTCTCCATTTTCATCTACTGGTGTTTGATCTCTATTTACAAAATAATCATCTAAAGATATTGGAACTGGTGTAATACCATTAACTCTTAATTGAATTCCTAATCTATTAGCAAATGTTGTTTTTCCTGAAGAACTTGGCCCTGCTATTAATATTAATTTAACCTCATTTTTTGAACTAATTTTATCTGCAATTTCTGCAATTTTCTTTTCATGTAAAGCTTCAGAAATCATTACTAAATTAATTAATTCGCCTTTATCAATCTTATCATTCAGCGCCCCAACATTTCCCACCTCTAAGATATCTAGCCACTTTTCAGTTTCTCTAAATATTTTAGTCATTTTCCTTTGTTCTACAAACTCTGATAATGTAAAAGTTTGATAATCATTTGGTCTTCTTAATATAAATCCATTTTCATAATAAATCAAATCAAAAGCTTTTATATCACTTGTTCTTTTAGTCATATGACCATAAAAATAATCATATCTTCCATCTAATTCATATAAATTAACAGTTTTAAAATCCACTTGTTCTAATAAAAGTACTTTATCATTCATATTATAAGATTTAAAAATATTAATCGCTTCTTCTTTTGTTACCTTAATTTTATTAATAGGTAAATCCTTATCTATTAATTCTTTCATTTTTGATTTTATATCTTCTATATCTTTTACATTAAGGTCTCTTTCTTTAAATACTTCTCCAAATATTCCCTTACCAACACTATGTTGAATTGTTATTTTGGCATTTGGAAATAAATCCAATGTTGCTTTAATAAAAATAAATTGTAATGTTCTAGTATAATCACTCTCAATAGATTCATTTTTATTATTTACTAAATTAATATTTTCTTTCATCCTTACTCCACCCTTCTAAACCCTTATAATACCATTGCTTAATTAAAAAATCATATTATAAAAATCAGTGCGAAATTTTGTTTCATTATAAGTTTTTTTAATTAATTCTTTATACTCTTATTATATACTGCTTTAAAAATTATTCTATTATTTTATCTATTAATTTATCAATTAAAATCACTACTACTCTAAAATACGTAATAAAAATTGAAATTTGGAGTTTTAGGCAACTTCGAGTAACCAAATATAAAATTTGGACTCTCACTTAGAATAAAAGTATTTTTTATACAAATACTTAATTAGAGGTGATTTAATTATGTTCATTGTTCTAATAAGAACTATTTTTTTATATTTCTTAGTAATACTTGTAATGAGGTTAATGGGTAAAAGACAAATTGGAGAATTACAACCATATGAATTTGTTATAACAATAATGATATCTGACTTAGCAGCTCTTCCAATGCAAGATACTAGATTACCTTTAATTCTTGGCATCATCCCAATCATTACCTTATTGTTTATTAAAACAATTCTAACTCAATTACAACTTAAAAGTCAGTTTACTAGAAAAATATTAGAAGGTGAGCCTTGTATTTTAGTTTGTAAAGGTAAAATAAACTATCAAGCTCTAAAAAGACAACAAATTAATTTAGATGAGCTTATGGAGGAACTTAGACTTGCTGGCTATTTTGATTTAAATGAAATTCAATATGCTATTTTGGAGAATAATGGTCAATTATCATTTTTAACATGGCAAAGTAGTAGTGGTGGAGGTTCATGTAATACTTCTTGTGACTCTAATACACAACCATTGTCATCAGGAAGCCCAGATTCACCATCTTCTCAAAGCAACTCTAGTTGTAGTCAAAATACTAATAGTAATGCTTCTGGAAGCGAAAGTTCTTCTAAAAATAACAAAAAGAGCAACCCTAGTAGCTCTACTTCTTCAGAAAGCTCTAGCAACTCTGGAAATAGTAGCTCTGCTCAACCACCTATATTGCCTATAATTTACGTATTAGATGGGCATGTTAATAAAAATGCTCTTACTACTAGTGGTAAAAATAAATATTGGATTGAACATGAGCTAAAAAAACATCATATTAATTCAATTAAAGATGTTTTAATTGCTATGATTGATACTCAAGGACAATTTGTTTATCAATTATATGATAAAAACGAAAAAGAGAAAGGAGCTAAAAAATGAAAAACTCATTATTTTCTATTTTTCTATTTGTATTACTATTAGGCTTTCTAACTTATGCAGATATAAGCTTTAAAAATCTTTGCTCTGACGTTATAGAAATGTGCGATAAAATGGAAGAAACCTTAGATTATTCTACTAAAGAAGAAAATTTTAAAGATGCTATGGAAATTTTTAATCTTATTCAAGATAAGGGTAAGATTGCTGCTATCTATATAAATCATGTAGATTATGATGTAATGTTAAATGAAGCCTTAAAATTAACTGTATATATTGAAAAAGATGATTCAAGTGAAGCCGAAGCCTCTCTCCATCTATTAAAATATAGTACTGAACACATGAAAGAACTTCAAGTTCCTAAAATGGAAAATATCTTCTAAAGAGATAAGAAAAAGAGATAATTTATTTTTCTTATCTCTTTATATATCAAATTATATTTATGCATAAATTACTTTATTTTTGAATAAATATTTTTATCCATCTATTCATCACACCTATTTTTCTTACTTTTTCTATCTGCGCATTGTTATTTTATACAAATTTCAAATTAACTATTGCATATTTATACACAACTTTGTATAATTATAAATATCAAATATTTTTACCAAATTATACAAATAACGGTTAATAGTAGTATCTTATACATTATAAGTTTAGAAACAGATTTGAAATAAACTTTTCTCCGAATTTTTTCTAAACTAATGATTTTAGTCTACTAACTCTTAACTAATTAGTCGATTGCGAAACTAACTTTAAAAATTGAACAAAAATATTGATAAAAGC
>UQQU01000119.1 GCA_900543325.1 uncultured Clostridium sp.
CAATTTTCAAAGACCATTTACTCTGTCGCACCGAAGCGACTTGTTTATCTTATCATCTATTACCATATCTGTCAACAACTTTTTTTAAGTTTTAACATTTATCGCAATCGACATTTATTATCTTATCACCGTGAAAATTACTTGTCAACAACTTATTTCTTAAGTTCTTAAGTGATTTCCCATCAGCGACGTGTTTTATATTATCATCTTTTAATCATATATGTCAATATATTTTTATTTAATTAATTAAATAAATTTGAAAATATAAAGAAACCTAAGAATATTACTCCTTAGGTCTTATTTTTAATAAAATTTCTATTGATTTTTTTATTTAAGAATTATATTTAACTCCCACTTTTAACTATAAACTATCTTTCTATTTATTAATTATTATACTTTTAATCACAACTTTATTAATAGTAAATTATATATTCACTCTTTTATTACTCTCATTTTATAAATATACCTCTTAGATATAACTATATAAATTTATTTATCACAACCTAATGCTTTAATTATTATTAATGCAGTATCCTCTATAGCTCTTTGAGTTACATCTATAGTTTTACATCCTAATCTTCTAATTATTTTATCCGCAAAATCAAATTCTTCTAATATTCTAGCATCACCTGCATATTCAATATTTGAAGGAATTCTATGAAATTTATCTAATCTTCTTTTTCTTATTTCTATTAATTGTAATGGATTTATTGTTAATCCAAATATTTTATGTTTATCTATTTCGTATAATTCCTTAGGAACCTCAACTTCAGGAACTAAAGGAATATTAATAGCTTTAATCCCCTTATTAGCTAGATACATACATAAAGGTGTTTTTGAAGTTCTTGAAAGACCGACTAAGACTACATCTGCATTTTTTAATCCTCTATAGTCTTTACTATCATCATACTGCATAGCAAACTCCATAGCTTCAATTCTCTTAAAGTAAGCTTCATCAGTTTTCCACATAGCACCTGGATTATATTGTGGTTGTTGGTCTAAAAGTGATGATGCAACATTTATTATAGGGCCTAGAACATTTATTACAGATAAATTACTCTCTACACATTTCTGAGTTAAATATTCTCTTACATTTACTGTAATAATTGTTGATACAATCATTGCTTTTTCGCATTCCTTTATATCTCTCATTAAATCTTCTACATCTTCTAAAGACTTAACATATGGTATTCTTCTTACTTCTACATTTTCGGGAAATTGACTTGCTGCTGCTTCAGCTACTTGTTCTGCTGTTTCCCCTATTGAATCTGATACTGCAAAAATCGTTAACATCCTTAATAACCTCCTAATTTTACATATTAAATATTATTTTTAATAAATTCTCTTCCCAATTATCATTATAACAAGTTTTTTGAATAAATTGCTAACATAGTGAATTATTATATTTAATATGATAAAATCTAACTATACTTATTATAACTTTAGGAGGAGCTTATGAAATATTCTTTTAATAAAGATAAAATGCTTACAATTGGAATATTACCAGCTATGTGGCTTATATATTTTTTATTTGAAGTTTTTAGTGGTAGAGTTAATGATTTATATACATTAGTTTTAAATCTTTCTTTAATTTTAGTATTTGCCTTTACTGGATGGATTATATATAAATGTAGTACTAAAAACCCAAATGGATTAAATACTAAAACTTTATTAATAACATTTATAGTATTAATGTTATTAGACCAGGGAATAAAATTAATTATAAAACTCAAATTTTTCCATAACTATTTTGAAATAATCCCTGACTTTTTATCCTTTAACCCTATAATAAATACTCAAGGTTCATGGTTAAATGCTAGATTCAATTTTAATATTAGTTTTCCCTTATTAATATTAATTAATGGTATCTCACTAATGCTATTTGTTGAAATTTATAGATACATCAAATTTAAAAGTGGAAAAAGCTTTTGGATAGATATGTGTTTCTTATTTATATTTGCAGGTGCATTATGCTCATTTATAGATAAAGTTTTTTATGGTGGTAGCTTAGATTTTATTGGTATAAGTAATCTATTTATAGCTGACCTAAAAGATATATATATTAATCTTGGATTATTATTTTTTATTATGTCATGTTATAAGAGTGGATTCTTTTCTGAAGAAGATACTAGCTTAAAAGATGATCTAAAAGCTATTAAAAGCTTTTTTAAATTTATAAAAACCGATATTGTGAAAATATTAAAAAAGGAAAAGGTATAAATACCTTTTCCTTTTATATATATATTATGCTAAGCAAGTTCCTATTAAAAAATCACTTCTATATTAGAAGTGATTTTGGTGGCTTACCGGGGAATCGAACCCCGGACACCTTGATTAAAAGTCAAGTGCTCTACCGACTGAGCTAGTAAACCATTTTACCTGGCAACGTTCTACTACTTCTTCATCATCACTTACATCAATAGAAAGGTTTTTCTTTGTGAAATACCATTTAAATACAAAGTAGTAAGTAGCTGCGAAAACTATTCCTAATAAAATTACCATATACCATTTTGACCCTGTAACTAAAACCCCATATATTAAGAAGTCTATAATTCCACCTCCAGTATTTCCTATAGCAACTCCAAGAAGGCTTAATACTCCAAAAGATATTCCTCCCATAACAGCATGGAATACAAATAATGGTGGAGCAATAAACATAAATGCAAATTCTAAAGGTTCAGTAATACCTGATACGATTGAAGCTGCAACACCTGCAATCATTAATGCCTTTACCTTTGGTTGTTTTTCCTTAGGTGAAGTTTTGTAAATTGCATAAGCTGCTGCTGGAAGCCCAAACATCATAAACGGCATTTTACCTTGTCCTAAAAATGCAGTATATTGAGTTAATTCAGAAACTGGAACCTTATCAAAGAATTGAAGGAATATATTTAAACCTCCTTCTACACCTTCATATACACCACCAACAGAAGTTGTACGGAATATACTATTTAAAACGTGGTGAAGTCCAGTTGGAATTAATATTCTTTCTAAGAATCCAAATATAAATACTCCGAAGTGTCCTAAACTTGCTATCATAGTACCTAAGCCATTAATAGCTGCTGATATTGGAACCCATACGAATGGAACAAGCTGTCCTAAAACTGTCATTACTCCCATAACTGCTATAGCAACGAACCTCTTTCCGCCATAGAAAGCTATTGCAACTGGGAATGTAACATTATAAAACTTATTATGAAGTGCTGCTGTTATAAGACCTGTAAGCATACCAGCAAAAGCACCCATTTCTATAGTATTTTCAATACCTAAAATATTTGACATTTTTAATGAAGTGAAATCAAAAAATCCTGATCCAATTATTAAAGATGCACTTAATAAGAAAACATAATATCCTATAAATCCAGCAAATGCCGCTATTTCTTTTTCTTCTTTAGCTAGTCCAAAAGCTATACAAATTGAAAATAATACCGGTATCATACCAAAAACTGTTGCTGTAACCGTTTTTAGTACAGTTATAAAATAATTAACCCCTGTTATTTGTAAAAACGGAAGGACTTCCTGTATCTGCGGTTTTAACAGTGCAGAAGTCAATCCTAATAACAATCCAGCGGCTGCTAACGTTGCAATCGGTAACATTAAGCTTCTACCAAGGGCTGAAAAAAAATCCATAACTTTATTTTTCTTAGCCATAATTCAATCCTCTTTCCTAAATTTATTTTAATACTCATTTTATAATATTTACTATTCTAGGAAGATAATTTTATAATTATCTTCCTAGAAATATTACTATTAATAAGCTAACTTTTAATTATATTTAAATGCCCTATTATCATATAGCTTCATTACTATATTAAAATATAAATTAGACTGTACATATATTTTGTAATGTAATTACTTTAATTCTGGCCAGTATTCCTTATTAGCTTCAATTAAAGCATCTAATACTTTTCTAGCCTTCTTACCATCGTTTATTAATCTGTTTAAAGTAAATGCCTGAAGTGCCTTACTATAAGATTCTTCATAGTAAGCATCTATTAATAACTTTTCACAAGATACTTGGTTTACTAATAATCCTAAGTAGAATTGTGGTATATTTCCTACACCCATTGGTCTTGGTCCGTTGATTCCAAGTTCTGCAACTACTTCAACCATAGCATCATCCTGCATATTGTTTATTGCACCATTATTTTCTGTAATTATTATATATCTTCTATTTTGATTGTAAGCTATTGACTGAGCAACTTCTATCATCATCTCAGCGTGAGCATCACTTTCAATATTAACTCTTCCCTCAGTAGTTCCGGCCGCTACTACTTCTTTACATTCATTGAATACACGGCTTTCTCTGTTAGCCATAACTTCATCAGCTCTTGTAAAGTTTGGATCTAACTGAGAGTGATCTCCTAATGCTATTATTGTAGATTCATTATAAATTCCACTAAATTTTAGCACCTCTATTATTTCCCCTAGTCTTTTATCATGTCTTTCTAAAGCTTTCCTAACTTCTTTACTCTTACTTCCGTATATATGCTTTTGACTATCTACATCTACTAAATGTAGTAATAATAAGTTAGGCTTTTCTTCTCTTATTGTTTTTTTAGCAACTTCCATAGCAAAATTATCTAAATACGGTTGCTTTATTCCCTGTCTCAAATATCCAAACCTTTTATTCATTTTTATTTGATAAACTAAGCTTCCTGCCAATGCAGATTTTATAATTTGATTTTCATAAGATCTAGTACAGCAAATCTCTGGCATATTATAAGTTATTTTACTTCTTCCACTTATAGGCCATAATATAGAACATGTCTTTAATCCATTCTTTTCAGCTATATCATAAATTGTATCTCCTTTAATTGACTTTCTATACCAATACCATTCAGGATTATCACTATTAAAATCTCTAACCGTATTATTTATAATTCCATGATTCTTAGGATATTTTCCCGTTACTATAGTAGCATGGGCTGGATATGTTAATGATGGATAAATACTCTCTACATTTTTAATTAATGCACCTTCTTTT
>UQQU01000120.1 GCA_900543325.1 uncultured Clostridium sp.
GGAATGAGTATAATTCAATTTGGTGTAGCTTTATTTTTAAAGACAAGCATTGGATCAGATTCATTTACTGTTTTTACAGAAGGATTGGCAACGGTTCTAAATAAAACTGGATTAAAAGATTTATCAATAGTTCATATGATTACAGGAAGAGCTGAAGTTACTCCAGGTGTAGCAAATATGATAATACTAATAGTATTATTTATTGGAATACTGATAGTTGATAGAAAACGTATAAAGATAGGAACATTAATATGTGTTATTGGGGTAGGACCAATAATTGATTTAGGTGTAAAAGCAGTATCATATTTTCCTATAGAATCTGCAAATATATTTGTAAAGATGTTATTAGTATTAGGTGGATGCTTTATAATTGCAGTAGGATTTTCAATAATGTCTGAAAGTGATATAGGAGTAGCACCAAATGATATTGTTCCATTTATAATTAAAGACAAGCTAAACTGTCAATATAGATGGGTTAGAATAGCATTTGATGCAACTTTTTTAATTGTTGGATTTATTCTTGGTGGAAAGGTTGGAATCGGTACTATTATAGCAATGTTGGCGATAGGACCATTCATTCAATTCTGCTTACCTTATGGTAAAAAGTTTGTTGGAATTGTTCTTAACGGTAAAGAAAAATCAAATAATGAATCAACTGTGATTGCATAATTAAGTTGACAATTTTATGTGTAAATGATAATAAATAGATAGTAGTAATATAAGAAAATATTGGTACTATCTATTTATTTTTTTATGATCATATCTATAGGAGAATTTATAATGAGAAATTTTTTAATAAAGTAAATATAAATTTTTGGGGGATATAGATGAAGAATGCAAACAGAATAGCTATTTATATTTGTGGTATATTTTTATTGGCTTTAGGTGGAGTATTAGCAATAAAATCTAACTTAGGAGCATCACCTGTAAGTTCATTACCGCTAAGTATAAGTAAGGTTACTAGTATTAGCTTAGGGACAGCGGCAGCAATATTATTCATTATTTATGTAGGAATACAAATACTAATATTAAGAAGGGATTTTAAAATAGTTCAATTATTACAAATAATGAATTTTTTTAATGCAATTATTAATATAAATGTTGATAGTTTTTATATTAGAATAGTAATTTGTATATTAAGCTTTTTTATCACAGCTTTTGGTGTTACATTTACTATTACAGCAAATATTGTACCAGTAGCTCCAGATGGATTAGCACAAGTTATAAGTAAAAAGGCAAAAATAGAATTTGGAAAGGCAAAAATATACTTTGATTGTGTTGTAGTAGCACTATCAGTAGGAATATTACTTATAAACAATAAAGGATTAGATGGATTAGGTATTGGAACTGTTTTATCGGCGTTATTAGTAGGAAGAATAGTAGCTTATATAAATAAAAATTTAAAGCATAAAATTGAAAATATATGCTTTGTAGAAGCTGCATAAAATTTAAATAAATATATTAACAATGTTTACATTAGTTGATAAAATTAAGACAAGTTAATAGTGGAATCCATTTTGGGATTGTTACTGAGTAAGCAGGCAAAACCTAAATTAATAATTAAAATTAAGCAGTAGATATGATAATTCATTAGAATGATTTATTAAAGTATTTATCATTTTATTTGAAGTAAAATGTTAGAAGTAAGTATATCTGTAGTTTTAATTTTAAAAGTTAGTTTAGGTTTTTTTATATAATTTTTATTAACTGATAAGTAAATTGTGGAGGTGATGATCAGGAAAATTAATATAACCTTAGAAGTTTCATAGGATTGTTACTAGGTTAGGCTAGGTAAAACCTTAATTCTTCAAAATTTTAAATTTGAGAAAATTAAAATATTGAAAGCGAGGAATTAAGCTATGAATTATGAAAATTTAGCAAAACAAATATTAAAAAATGTCGGTGGACAAGAAAATGTATCAAATTTAACACATTGTGTAACAAGATTAAGATTTAATCTTAAAGATTTATCAAAAGCCAATACAGAAGCAATAAAGAAAACAAAAGGTGTTATGGGTGTTGTAGATAAAGGAGCCCAATATCAAATAATTATAGGTAGTGATGTTGCTAGTGTATATAAGGAGTTATTAAAGATTGGTAATTTCCAAAGTTCTAGTTCTAAAAATGATGGTGAGAAGAAAGGATTAGATAAGATATTTGATATAATTGCAGGTACTTTTACTCCAATATTACCACCACTTACGGCAGCTGGAATGTTAAAGGCTGTTTTAGTATTATTAACTACTTTTGGATTAATGTCTAAAGAAAGTCAAACTTACTATATATTAAGCTTTATGGCAGATGCAATATTCTTCTTATTCCCAGTAGCACTTGGATATACTGCGGCAGTTAAATTTAAGTGTAATCCATTTATGGGTATGTTGATGGGAGGAATAATGATTCATCCGAACTGGACAGCTTTAGTAAATGCAAAAGAAGCTGTAACTTTATTTGGATTACCTGTTAAGTTAGTAAGTTATACATCTTCAGTTATTCCGATTATACTAGTTGTTTGGGTAATGTCATATGTTGAAAATTTTGCAGATAAAATATCACCAAAACCAATTAAATTTTTCTCAAAACCTTTAATTACTATATTGGTTATGGGGCCATTAGCTTTAATAGCTTTAGGACCTATAGGATCAGTTTTGGGCGAAGGTTTAGCTGATATTGTAACAGCTATAAATAATGTTGCACCTTGGTCAATACCAATGATAATTGGTGGAGTATCTCCATTGCTTGTTTTAGTTGGTATGCATTATGCATTTTTCCCATTATCATTTAATGATTTAGCATTAAAGGGATCAGAAAATGTTTTAGGACCAGGTATGCTTGTATCTAATATAGCTCAAGGTGGCGCAGTTTTATGTGTTTCTTTAAAAACTAAAAATAGAGATTTAAAACAATTAGCAGGATCAGCAGGACTTACTGCATTGCTTGGAATTACAGAGCCAGCGATGTATGGTGTTACAATGAAGCTTAAAAAGCCTCTTATAGCTGTTTGTTCAGGAGGAGCTTTAGCTGGATTATATATTGGACTTATGGGAGTTGTTCGTTATTCATCAGGAGCACCAGGATTAGCATCTATTGCTATATTTATAGGGGAAAATCCAATGAATATTGTTCATGCATTAATTGGTTGCGCTATAGCATTTGTATCTGCATTTGCTTTAACTTGGATAATTGGATTTGAAGATCCTGCAAATGAAGATGATCAAATAGAAGATGAATCTTTAGAAGAAGTTGCAGTAGATAAAGCACCATTAATGAATAAAATTACTATTGCTAGCCCATTAAAAGGAAATATAGTTCCTTTAAATGAAGTTAAGGATGAAACATTTGCATCAGAAATGATGGGGAAAGGTATTGCTATTAATCCAACAGAAGGAAAGGTAGTATCACCAATAAACGGTACAGTTCAAATGATATTTAAAACAAAGCATGCAATTGGATTAAAATCAGAAGATGGAGCTGAAATTTTAATTCATATTGGTATGGATACAGTTCAATTAGAAGGTAAGCATTTTACTGCACATGTTAAAGATGGAGATAAGGTTAAAGTTGGAGATACTTTAGTTGAATTTGATATGAATGCTATAAAAAATGAAGGTTATGAATTAATTACACCTGTTATTATCACAAATACTATGGAATATTTAGAAATAGTACCAAAGGACATTAAATCAGTTAATACAGGAGAAACATTGATTACAATACTTTAGTAAATAAAAGGGGAGGATAGTTATGAATAATAATTTTAATAAATTTCCAAAAGATTTTCTGTGGGGAGGAGCTTTAGCTGCAAACCAATGTGAAGGTGGATACAAAGAAGGCGGAAAAGGATTAACAACTGTTGATCTTTGTCCAGCTGGAGAAAATAGAAGAAAAGTTATGGAAGGTAAAATTGATATTTTAAGACCTATTGAAGGAGAGTATTATCCATCACATGAGTCTATAGATTTTTATCATATATTTAGAGAGGATATAGCATTATTTGCAGAGATGGGATTTAAATGTTTAAGAATATCAATTGCTTGGTCAAGAATATTCCCTCAAGGAGATGAAGAAACTCCAAATGAAGATGGATTAAAATTCTATGATGAAATGTTTGATGAAATGATTAAACATGGAATAGAACCAGTAGTTACAATATGCCATTTTGATACTCCAATTGGAATTATCGAAAAGTTTGGTGGATGGAAAAATCGTAAATTTGTAGATTTCTATTTAAATTATTGTAAGGCTATCTTCACAAGATATAAGGATAAAGTTAAGTATTGGATGACATTTAATGAAATTAATATGATATTACACCTACCATTTATGGGGGCTGGTGTTAGATTTGAAGAAGGGGATAATGAACTTCAAATTAAGTATCAATCAGCTCATCATGAACTTATAGCAAGTGCATTAGCAACTAAAATGGCACATGAAATAATTCCAGGATCTATGGTAGGATGTATGCTTGCTGCTGGAGCAACTTATGCATATAGTTGCAATCCAGAAGATGTCCAAAAAGCTATGGATAAAGAAAGAGAAAATTTATTCTTTATAGATGTTCAATCAAGAGGAGAATATCCTGGTTATGCAAAGAGATTCTTAAGAGAAAATGGAATTGAGCTTGTATTTGGTGAAAATGATGATGAGATATTAAAGAATAATACTGTAGATTTTATTGGATTTAGTTATTATTCAAGCAGATGTGCAAGTGTTGATCCAGAAATAGTTAATGGAAAAACTTCAGGAAATGCATTTAAAACTGTTAGAAATCCATATTTAAAGGCATCAGAATGGGGATGGCAAATAGATCCCATTGGATTAAGAATAACAGCAAATCAACTATATGATAGATATCAAAAGCCATTATTCATAGTTGAAAATGGATTAGGTGCTGTAGATATTCCAGAAGAAGATGGAACTATAAATGATGATTATAGAATTGAGTATTTAAGTGAACATGTTAAAGCAATGAA
>UQQU01000121.1 GCA_900543325.1 uncultured Clostridium sp.
TGTTGAATTAGTTAGAAGAAAAGCTCAAGGTCAAGCTATGGCAATGACTTGTACATTATTAACTAACAGCCAAGGTCAAAAGATGGGGAAAACAGTTGGTGGAGCATTATGGTTAGATCCAGAAAAGACATCGCCATTTGATTTCTATCAATATTGGAGAAATGTAGACGATGCTGATGTTGAAAAATGTTTAGCATTATTAACATTCTTACCTATGGATGAAGTAAGAAGACTTGGAGCTTTAGAAGGTGCAGAAATAAATAAAGCTAAGGCAGTTCTTGCTTATGAAGTAACTAAGCTTGTTCATGGTGAAGAGGAAGCAAATAAAGCTAAATCAGCTGCAGAAGCATTATTTGCTGGTGGAGTTGATATGAGCAATGTTCCAACAGTTACAGTTACAGCTGAAAGTTTTGGAAAAACTGTTCTTGATGTTATAGCTGAAGCTAAGATAGTTCCTTCAAAGGCTGAAGGTAGAAGATTAATCCAACAAGGTGGTCTTTCTATAAATGGAGAAAAGGTTACAGAAGTAGCAAGATTATTCACTGAAGAAGATATACAAGATGGAGCAGCTTTAATTAAAAGAGGAAAGAAGAACTACCACAAGATAGTTGTTGAATAATATAATAAAAATGAATCATTAATTCTTTGGGAATTAATGATTCATTTTTTTATTCACAAGAGTTACCTTTAAAAAATATATATAGTAAGATGGCGTGAATTGATTAAACAATGGCGTATAATGATGTTAAAACATAATAAAATAAATAATATAATCTTCACATAGTATTAACTTAATTTTTTGATTCAATATATAAATATTAAATAAAGAGATACAGGAGGATTATATATGAGTAAAAAAGTAGCGCTAATTACAGGAGCATCTAGTGGAATAGGAAGAGAATTTGCTCGTATTCATGCAGCAAATGGTGGAGACCTTGTTATAATTGCAAGACGAGAAGATAAATTAAAAGAGCTTAAACAAGAATTAGAAAAAAACATAATGTTAAAGTTATTGCAAAAGACTTAACATTACCTGAAGCACCTATTGAAATTTACAATGAAGTAAAAGAGGTAGGGATACAAGTGGATTACCTTATAAATAATGCTGGGTTTGGAGGACGTGGTTATTTCTATGAACGATCAATGGAACTAGATTTACAAATGATTCAAGTTAATATAGTTACATTAACTACTTTAACAAGATTATTTTTACCTGACTTTGTAAAAAGAAATAGTGGAAGAATACTAAATGTATCATCAACAGCAGCTCTTATGCCTGGACCATTACAAGCAGTTTACTATGCTACAAAGGCTTATGTTTTATCCTTTAGTAATGCAATAGCACAAGAATTACATAATACAAATATAACAGTTACATCATTATTACCTGGTGCAACAGAAACAGAATTTGCGAAAACTTCTGACATGACTAATACAGATCTTTTTGCAAAGACAGCAACTCCACAAGAGGTAGCAAAGAGAGGATATAAAGCTATGTTGGAAGGTAAATTAGATGTTGTTGCAGGACTTACAACCTCTCAGAAATTAACCATGAGTATGTTAAAATTTATGTCTAAAAAATTAATGCTAGAACAAGTATATAAATTACAACAAGAGAAGTAGAAATTATAAATTTAATAATTATATAAAATAATTAAACTTATTGCAGTAAAAAGGAATATGAGGCTTTATTAATAGTGAGAGGAAAGAAAATAATATTAATGAATTATTTTATATTAGATAGAAAATATATAGATTTATTTAAAATATTAGGAATACCTATACAAGAAGTTTTAAAAAAGGCAAATATACCAGAAGATTTATTTAGTCGTAAATCACCAGTAATGACAATTGAGGAATATACTAGATTTATGGATTCAATCAAAGAATTATCAAAAGATGATTCACTTCCTATAAAGATTGGGACTATAGAAAATTTAGAAACATTTTCTCCACCTATATTTGCCGCTTATTGTAGTAAGAATGCATTAACTTGTATGAACAGATTAGCAACCTATAAAAAGCTTATCGGGCCATTAGTATTCCTGATTAATGAAAATAAAGATGATATAACATTAGAGATAGTATTTGAAAATGATAAAAATGAATTGCCTGAATTTTTAGTAGCAATAGAAATGGTATTTTTAGTGCAACTTATTAGGAATGCTACAAAAACACATATTGTACCTAAAGAAGTGATGACAAATCATAAGCTAGATAATGATGATTATGAAAAGTTTTTTGGAGTAAGACCTAAAATAGGACCAAAGAATATATTGACCATATCAAAGGAAGATGCACTGTGTCCTTTTATAAGTCAAAATGATACTATGTGGGAATATTTTGAACCAGAACTAAGAAGACGGCTTAGTGAATTAGATGTAGATGATACTTATTCAGCTAGAGTTAGGAGTTCACTTATAGAACTTTTACCAGCGGGAGAAGGCACTATAGATAATGTATCATTAAAATTAGGGTGTAGCAAAAGAACTCTTCAAAGAAAATTAAAGGAGGAAAATACTACATTTCAAAAACAGCTAAATCATACTAGAGAACTCCTTGCAAGGCATTATTTAAAAAGCGATGATATGATAAGTGATGATATAGCTTATCTTTTAGGATATCAAGATTTAAATTCTTTTATAAGAGCATTTCATATGTGGACTGGTATGACCATAAGTGAATATAAAAAGAAAGTAAACAATTAATTCTAATATTGAATTTTATTAACTAAAATTAGTTAACTTCTAAAGAGTGTCATTGCCACTCCTTATTTTTTTCATGTAAGTATATTCACTTATTGGGAGTGAGTATAAAATATTATAATTGTTTAAACTATATTATGTGGTTATAATATATAGATGTATGAATTTTGACACGAGATAAGGGGGAGTACTATGGCTTTATATGCTATTTCCGATTTACATCTTGCATTAAGTACAGATAAGCCTATGGATATATTTGGTGGCCATTGGATTAACCATGATGAAAAGATAAAGAAAAATTGGACAGATAAAATAACAGAAGAAGATACGGTATTAATTGCAGGAGATATTTCTTGGTCTATGAAATCAGAGGATAGTAAAATAGATTTAGAATGGATAAGTAATTTACCAGGTAAAAAAATTATAAGCAAAGGAAATCATGATTATTGGTGGAGTAGTATATCAAAATTAAATGCTATGTATGATAATATGAAATTCGTGCAAAACAATTTTTATGTGTATGAGGATTATGCCATTTGTGGAACAAGAGGTTGGATTGATCCAAGTAGTGATAAATTTAATTCTAAAGATGCAAAGATATATGCAAGAGAGCAAATAAGAATAAAACTATCATTAGATTCAGCAAAAAATGCTGGCTTCAATAAATTTATTGTAATGATTCATTATCCACCTTTCGGTAATGAAAATGAAGAAACTGAATTTATGAAAATTTTCAAAGAATATAAAGTTGAAAAAGTTGTTTATGGACACTTACATGGACCATCTAATGTAAAAGCAATAGAAGGAGATATTAATGGAGTAGAATATATAATGACTTCATGCGATTTTATAGATTTCAACCCGATTAAAATATTAGATTAAAGAGATATAAATTAAGGTATAAAATATATAGATTATATGGATATTATGATTTTAAAACTGAAATTTGAAATTTTAAGTATGTGATTTTTAGTTACAGTTTTTGGTGTTTTTGATATAATGTATTTGTACTAAATATAAGGGTGATGTTTTATGGCAATGCAAAATTGGAAGGGTTTCCTTATGCCTTATGAACAAGCAGTAGATGAGCTTAAGGTTAAACTAAAGAGTATAAGAAAAGAATATAGAAAAAGAAATGAATATTCTCCAATTGAGTTTGTTACAGGAAGAGTTAAGGAAGTTTCAAGTCTTTTAGAAAAAGCAAATAAGTTTGGAATTCCTCTTGATAGAGTGGGACAGGAAATGGAGGATATAGCTGGTATAAGAATAATGTGCCAGTTTGTTGATGATATAGATACAGTTATTGAACTTATTAGAGCAAGAAGAGATATGCAGATACTTTATGAAAAAGACTATGTAAGAAATGTTAAACAAAGTGGATATAGAAGTTACCATATGATTATTAAGTATACTGTTTATATGGCAGAAGGGCCAAGGGATATATTAGCAGAGTTTCAAATAAGAACTCTAGCAATGAATTTCTGGGCTACAATAGAGCATTCTTTAAATTATAAGTATAAACAGCATATTCCTAAAGAAATACAAGAAAAATTAAAAGAAGCAGCAGATTCAGCGTTTAATTTAGATGAGCAAATGCTAGAAATAAAAGATGAAATAAAGGATGCCCAAAGATTATTTGAGGTTAAGTCAGATATAATAACTAATATAATGAATAATATAATGACTTTAATGTCCATAGGGAAAACAGCAGAAGCAAGCAGATATCAGATTATGTTAAATAAGCTTGTAGATGAAGGTGAAGTTTGGGAATTAAATAATCTTTTAAGTAGCATAAAGAAAGATATTATACGCTACAAAGAAAGCGAATAATTGAATAATATTGCGCACCACATGGAAGCAAAAAATGAAATATTTATTTTCCGGGAACTGTGAAATTTTCACCTAGAATTTATA
>UQQU01000122.1 GCA_900543325.1 uncultured Clostridium sp.
AAAATTTCACCGTTCCCGGAAAATAAATATTTCATTTTTTCGCCCCATGTAATGCGCAATATTATTCAAGTGTTATTTAGAGTTTAGTATTGATCTTGTTTTTATAATAAACTCAGATTCACTTATAGCTTCTACAAACTCTCCATCAACCATGGCAACTATAGTTCCATCCATTCTTCCACCACATTCGCCTATGCATCCACAAACTATTTTTTCATCTTTAAATTCATTTTTCACTATATCTATGTCTATTCCTGAACACCCTGGACACATTACTATCATTTTCTTATCTCCTTTTAATATATCTTATATACTTACTTATACAATTATTTATTTCATTATACAATATAAGTTACCTCTGAGGTTAATCCATTTATTGGATTAACCTCAGAGGTAACCCGATTTTTGTCTAAATTTCTATTCCTTTTTTAAATTGGCTATTATACAGATTTGCATAGAATCCTTCTTTAGCTAAAAGCTCATCATGGGTTCCACTTTCTATAATTTCTCCATCCTTTAAAGCTAAAATCTTATCTGCATTTTTAATAGTACTTAATCTATGAGCTATTACAAAAGTAGTCTTTCCTTCCATAAGCTTAAGCATTGCATTTTGAATTAATACTTCTGTTCTTGTATCTATTGAAGAGGTTGCCTCATCTAATATTAAAATTGATGCATTTGATAAAATAGCTCTTGCAATAGCTAAAAGTTGTCTTTGTCCTTGTGATAAATTACCACCATTATCTGATAAAACTGTATCATATCCTTGTGGAAGCTGCTTTATAAAATGATGTGCATCTGCCATCTTTGCTGCTTCTATAACTTCTTCATCACTAGCATCTAATCTTCCATATCTTATATTTTCACTAACAGTTTCTGAAAATAAGTAAGTATCTTGAAGTACCATTGCTACTGTTTTTCTTAAACTTTCTCTAGTTATTTCATCTATATTTCTTCCATCAATTAATATTTGTCCACTATCAATATTATAAAACTTAGTCAGCAAATTAACTATTGTAGTTTTACCTGCTCCTGTTGGTCCAACTATTGCAATAACTTCACCCTTTTTGGCTTCTAATGAAACATTTTTTAATATTTCTTTTCCATTAGTGTAAGAAAAGGTTACATCCTTTAATTCAACATGACCTTCTATATTATCAATATCAACTGCATCTTTTTTATCCTTTTCCTTTTCTTCATCAATTACTTCAAATACTCTTTCTGCTCCTGCAAGTGCACTTTGAATAGTATTAAAAAGATTCATTATCTCATTTATTGGTCTTGTAAAATTTCTCATATAAAGTAAAAATGAAAATACAATACCAACAGTAAGTGCATATCCCTTTAAAATTAGGTATCCACCTGTAACTGAAATTATTAAATATGAAATATTATTTATAAAATTATTTATTGGACCCATAAATGAAGAAACACCTTGGGCTATTATTGCGCTTTTAGTAAGCCTTTCATTTATTTCTGAAAATTCCTCTTTAACCCTTTCTTCTTCTGAAAATAATAACACAACCTTTTGTCCTGATACCATTTCTTCAATATAGCCATTTAAATTTCCAAGCCCTTTTTGTTGCTTCACAAAAAAACCTTGAGTTTTCTTAGCTAATGTTTTTGTTGTTATAAAAGTTAAAGGTATTGTTATTATTCCTATTAAAGTTAATATTGGACTTAATAATATCATGGCAATAAACATTCCAATTATATTTATTATTCCAGAAAATAACTGAGTTACACTTTGAGATAAAGTTGTATTTATATTATCAACATCATTAGTAAGTCTGCTCATTAAATCTCCACTTGAATTATTATCAAAATATTTAAGTGGTAAACTTTGAAGCGCAGTAAATAATTCTCCTCTTATTTTAGCTGAAACTTTTTGCGATATTTTAATCATTACACTATTCTGATAGTAAGTTGAAAATATATTTACTAAATACATCAAAACTAATATCATACATATAAAGGCTAACCCCTTTATATCTCCAGTTTTAATAAATTTATCTATTGTGTATCCATTTAATCTTGTCCCTAAAATACTAATTAAAGTTGTTATAAAGCATAAAATAAATACTACAAATATATTAATTTTCTTTTCAATTAAATATCCAAGTAATCTCTTTATAGTTCCTTTAATATCCTTAATCCTTTCTACCTTTTTTCTATGCAATTGGTGAGGTCCAGCTCCTGGTCTCATTTGTATTGGTGACTTATTAGACATTTAAAACTGCCTCCTCTCCTAATTGTGATATAGCAATACTTCTATATATCTCACAATTTTTAATAAGTTCTTTATGAGTTCCTATTGCAGCAATTTCTCCGTTATCTAAAACTATTATTTTATCAGAATCCATTACAGCACTTATTCTTTGTGCTATAAGAAATACAGTAGAATCTTTCATTCTATTTTTAAGTGAGTTTTGTAACTTCGATTCTGTTTCCATATCTAAAGCACTACTTGAATCATCTAAAATTAGTATCTTAGGATTTTTTATTAAAGTTCTAGCAATAGAAACTCTTTGCTTTTGTCCTCCAGATAAATTTTTACCTCTTTGTCCAACTTCTCTATTGTATCCTTCATTACTTGAATTTATAAACTCAAATGCCTGAGCATCCTTTGTTGCACTATCCATCATTTCTTCATTAGCATTTTCCATACCAAATCTTAAATTATCCGCAATACTTCCTGAAAAAAGAGTTGTATCTTGAAGAACAACACCAATAATTTTTCTTAGATCTTTTATTTTTAAACTTCTAACATCTTTATTTCCAATCATTACAGAACCAGATGTTGTATCATATAATCTTGGAATAAGTGATATTAATGAACTTTTACCACTTCCTGTAGGTCCTATTATTCCTATTTTTTCACCCTCTGATGCCTTAAATGATATGTCCTTTAATACATATTCACCATCTTTATTATATTTAAAATAAACATCTTTAAACTCAACATCAAAATTTTCTATTTTCTCTGTATTTTCTCTATCCTTTATTGATGATTCAATATCTAAAACTTCATTAATTCTCTCTGCAGATACTTTTGCTCTAGAAAAGTTAATGATAATCATTACTAGCATATTTAAAGAACCCATTATTTGAACTAAGTAATTAATAAATGCCATTATCTTACCTATTTCTAAGGAACCATTGTTAACATAATTTCCACCAAACCAAAGTACTGCTACAACACTTAAATTCATTATTAATGTAACAAGTGGCCAAAGCAATATAGTTACTCCTTGTGCTTTTATACTTGTATCCATTAATTCTTTATTGGCATTACTAAACCTTTCTCTTACCTTATTTTCTATAGTAAAAGCCTTCACTACTCTAACACCAAGTAAATTTTCCCTCATAACTAAATTTACATTATCTATTTTCTTTTGCATCTCTGTAAAAAATGGAATTGATTTTGAAGTAATTAAAGTTACACTTAATATAATTAAAGGAATTGCTATTAAAAATATCATTGATAATTTAACGCTAATTGTAAGTGACATTATTATACCACCTAAAAAAATTAGTGGCGATCTTACCATTCCCCTTAATCCCATCATAACCATATTTTGAACCTGAGTTACATCATTAGTTAACCTAGTAATAAGTGATGATGTTTTAAATTTATCTATTTCTAAAAATGATAAACTTTGTATCTTATCAAATAGACTTTGTCTAATATTTTTTCCCATATTCATTGAAGCTAAAGTTGCAAATATACCACAAAGCATTCCACCTAATATTCCTATAAAAGCAACTACTATCATTTTAAATCCAACATTTAAAACATAACTAATATCGCCATTTGCTATACCTATATCTATAATATCTGACATAAGCTTAGGTTGGTTCAAATCCATTATTACTTCAATAAACATCATTAAAGGTGCTAAAATTGTATAAATAATTGCATTTCCTTTAATATACTTAAGTAATTTAGTCATTTCTAGTTTTCATCTCCTTTTTGTTAATTCTCATAAATCTGTAATGTAATCTTTATTTATCTATTTTTCACCTAAATATTTATATTATTATCACGCATTAGTTAGGTACCTAATTATTCATTTCTAAGTATTAGTATAATTTTATACCTCCCATTCGTCAATACCTCTTACTTACTATTTTTTCAAGCTTTACATATATTTTTATAGGAATAATTTATTTTTCTACGGATAAAATAAACTAGGATAAAAAGAATATTGTTAAGTCAATATAATCTACACTCCTACAGTTATATAACTTAACGTATTAATTAATATTAGTCGATTGCGAAACTAACTTTAAAAATTGAACAAAAATATTGATAAAAGCT
>UQQU01000123.1 GCA_900543325.1 uncultured Clostridium sp.
GAATTGCTGGTTTACTTTAACTATATTCTGTTCAATTTTCAAAGACCATTTACTCCGTCGCACCGAAGCGACTTCCTTATCTTATCATTTCTTCCGACTACTGTCAACAACTTTTTTTAAAAAGTTTTAACTTTCATCATTTTTGAAGAAATTACTTTGTCACATCAACTCTAAGAAACATTTGCTTTGTTTGTTCTTGTCATCAGCGACGATATTCATAATATCACTATTCTTTTTTTATTATTGTCATTTTTTATTGATTATATTCAAATATATTTAATATTACTTGTTTTTTCTTATTTTTTCTCTATTTTTCTATTATTGATATACTAGGTAGCGTTTGTGTTATAATTATCTAATATTTATAGATTAATAAAAAAATTTAATTCAAACAGGAGTGATTATAATGGCAAATATATTAAAAAATGATTGGAAGGATCTTTTAGATGATGAATTTAATAAAGAATATTATCAAACTTTAAGAAACTTTTTAACAAATGAATATAAAACTAAAACAATATATCCTGATAAATATGATATATTTAATGCTCTACACTTTACATCTTATAAAGATATAAAAGTTGTTATACTTGGTCAGGATCCATATCATGGTCCAGGTCAAGCACATGGATTAAGCTTTTCTGTTAATCCTGGTATAAAAATTCCCCCTTCATTACTAAACATATATAAAGAGTTAAATTCTGATTTAGGTTGTTATATTCCTAATAATGGATATTTAAAAAAATGGGCTGATCAAGGAGTATTACTTTTAAATACTTCTCTTACCGTTAGAGCTGGTGAAGCAAATTCACATAAAAGTATAGGTTGGGAAATATTCACTGATCGAATTATTTCTTTAGTCAATGAAAAAGAAGATCCTGTTGTATTTTTACTTTGGGGTAATAATGCAATAAAAAAGAAAAATTTAATTACTAATAAAAAACACTTAATTCTTACTTCTGCTCATCCAAGTCCTTTATCTGCATCTAGAGGATTCTTTGGAAGTAAGCCATTTTCAAAGATCAATAATTTCTTAATTTCTGTCAATAAAAAACCTATTGATTGGCAAATAGAGAATATTTAAAAAAAAGTTAGAACATTTTTCTTTGTTCTAACTTTTCTATTTATTAAATATATAAATTCAATTTATTATTTTATTATTTTTTCTAACTTTTTTATAATATGAGTATATAAAAGATAAAATAATTCCAATAACTCCTCCTGAAGCAAAACCCAAAATAACATTTTCTAATAATAATCCTACTAAAGTTCCTATTCCAACCCCAATTGCTATTCCCTTAGTCAAATATTCATAATCTTGATCTGAAAGTATTATTTTTTCTATCATATCTCTTCCCCCTTTTTAACTATAAATAAATTATATACCCCAATTATTAATTATATCTTAATTTAAACTTAACAATAAATGAAATTTTTATAGTTCAATTTTACCTTATATAACATTTTCTACAAAGAGTTATTTATTACTTTTTTTAACATTTTTATTAATCTCTTAAAAAGTTTATTCAAAGCATTTATTTTTAGAATAAAAAAAAGCAACTTACTTATAGTAAGTTGCTTTCCTGGTGGCTCGACCAGGAATCGAACCAGGGACACGAGGATTTTCAGTCCTCTGCTCTACCGACTGAGCTATCGAGCCTTGACAATTTGATTATACATATTATCTTATATTATGTCAAATACTTTTTTATATATTTTTATATATTTATTTTTACTTTACTTCATAATAGAAGAAATAAATTTAAGGTTATTTTTTATTACTAGTTAAACATAAATATATTATATAACATTTATTCTGGAGGTAACCTTGAAATATTTTATATTTTTAATACTAATACTCATTATTATATTCATGTATTTTTATTATGAAAAAAAATTAACTATAGCCAAAAAAAGAATATTAAGAACTTCTAATCAATTTAATAATATTAGAAATGAATATAGAAGCGCTCTAACTAAGAATCAAAATATAAATGTACAATTTTTGACTCCTACTGTTAAAAGAGCTATAACTAATAATAATGTAACTGTTTTTCTAGCTCCAATTATAGATTCTCCTAAAATCAGAGTATTAGATATAAAAATGGAAGTCAAAATTTTAGATAGTGCGATTATAAATGATAAAACTTGGTTCTATGTAAATTTACCTATCGATAGTAATTATAATTGTAGGGGTTGGATTAATAAAAATGATTTCTCATTTATATATCAACAATCTCAAAATACACCTTCTGTATATAATTAAACCTTATTATCAATTTAAAAGACCTAAGTAATTTTAAAGATGATTATTACTTAGGTCTTGTTGTTAACTACCAAAAAGATATTTAATTATTATTCCTGACATCATATATAATAAAAAAACTATTATAATAGCCATAAATGAAATATTAAACACTGGTTCATTGCTTTTATTATATTTAATACTTAATTCATCTCTATTTATTACTCCTCTTCTAATATTCAAATCTGCCAATTTCTTAATTATAAAATATGCTGCTATTCCAAATGCTAAAGCTATCATTCCATAAAAGGTAGCCATAAATATCTTTTCTTGAGTTTCTAAACCCCTTAAACTAACTTCTGTAGCTTGTTCCATAACTGAAGTATTTTCTGGAATTAAGCTTAATAATTTTTGTAATGTTATGGAAGTTCCATTAATCAAAAAGTGTATTAATGCCGATGCAAATATTGAGTTAGTTATTCTAACTACTAATGCCAATACAAATCCTAAAACTGCTGCATATAAAAATTGTTGTGGATCTAAATGCATTATTCCAAATAATAACCCTGTTATAGCACAAGATAAATAAATGTTCTTATCCTCATATCCAGATAAAACTACGCCTCGTATTGTAATTTCCTCTGTAATAGCTGGCAATACTGCTATAAGTAAAAGTAATATTATATATGACGAATCTACTATACCTGTTACAAAATTTCCAATTTCATTTTCAAAAAAGAACTGCGAAATTAAAGAAAAGAAGGTCATTATTGGTTGGCATACAAAAGCCAATAATATTATTAATAGTGCATCTTTAAAATAGAGCCTGTTTAACCTTAGTACATCTTTTGCAGATTGCTTTGTAATAATTAAGTATATGATTGCTGGAAAAATAAATGTTACAACATGACTAATTAATAGCATTAACTTAGCATCTGTAATATTGAACCATTTAAATATTAGATGTATTGGTAAAAATAATTGTAATAATATAATTATCAGAAAATATGTGTTTGATCTTAATACTTTTTTCATATATCTCTCCTTTTTTTTAATTTTATTTACTTAATGTATATTAATTTTAATTAATGACAATAATATATAATGAAGTTTAAAACTTCATAGTTAATCGCCTCTCCCCCATTTTATTTATATACAAAAATAATCCCATTAATGTCATAAATATATTAATGGGATTATTTTTGCTTTCTTAACCTTATTTATAACCTTGATTTTCAAGCTCAACCTTAAGCATTTCTAAAGCATGATTAGTTGCCGAAACTCTTACCTCTTCCCTATTTCCACTAAAATTGCATTTTTCAATAGTTGTATTATTATTTACATGTACAGCTATATAAACTAATCCAACTGGTTTTTCATTAGTTCCACCACCTGGTCCAGCTATTCCTGTAGTGGCTATGGATGTATTAGAACAACTCTCTTTTGCTATTCCTTCAGCCATTTCTCTAGCAGTTTCTTTACTTACCGCTCCATAAGCATCAAGTGTTTCCTTTCTAACTCCAAGTCTCTTTATTTTAGCCTCATTAGAATAAGTTACTGCTCCCTCTAAAAATGATGCTGATATCCCAGGATATGAAATCAATTTAGCTGCTACCATTCCTCCAGTACATGATTCAGCGGTTGAAATAGTTAATTTATTATTACATAATATTTCACCTAAAACATACTCTATTGAATTTTCATTAATTATATCCCTTTGCATTTAATCCACCTCAATTTATTTCATATACAATAATTATACCTTCTTTATTATTATATTTACATATATTTCCCCTAGATTTCTTTAAGTTAGTGTAAAGTTTTTTACACTACTTTTCTTTTAAATTCTTTATATATCAA
>UQQU01000124.1 GCA_900543325.1 uncultured Clostridium sp.
GAGCACTCGGCTGTTAACCGATAGGCTGGAGGTTCGAGTCCTCTTCGCGGAGCCATTTTTATTTTAAAAGAGTTTTGTAGGAGCAGATAATGTCTGTTGATACAAAACTCTTTTTTTATAAATATATAAACAAGATAAGAAGAAATTGCTTTTATGTTAGATGTAAAGATAATGAAAAAGACATTGTAATTTAGCTTGACATATAAAGGGTATTTGATAAAATTAATATATATATAATTTAATAAGCATGTTGAGAAAGAAAAGTAGTTTTAATATTCTTTTTAGAGAGATGATGGTAGGTGAAAATCATTAGGAGGTTAAAATGAAAGGAGCTTTTGAGTGTTAATTTAGAAAGTTGGGCTTTAGCCAAGAAGGGTGGAACCGCGGAATTTATTTTCGTCCCTTTATGGTTATGAGGCTTTTTTTTATTATAAAAAAATATTTAGGAGGATTAAAAATGGCAGTAGAAAAGACTATGGATAAAATCGTTGCTTTATGTAAAAGCAGAGGTTTTATATTCCCAGGATCAGAAATATACGGAGGACTTGCTAACTCATGGGATTATGGTCCACTAGGAGTAGAATTTAAAAATAATGTTAAAAAGGCTTGGTGGAAAAAATTCGTTCAAGAAAGCCCTTATAATGTAGGTGTTGATTGTGCAATATTAATGAATCCAGAAGTTTGGGTTGCATCAGGGCACGTTGGTGGATTCTCAGATCCTTTAATGGATTGTAAAGAATGTAAATCAAGATTTAGAGCTGATAAGTTAGTTGAAGATCATATGACTGAAACTGGCGTGGAAGTTGCTTGTGCTGATGGATGGACTAATGAAGAGTTAATGGAATACATAACTAAGAACAATATTGTTTGTCCTAAGTGTGGAAAAATGAACTATACTGATATAAGAAAGTTTAACTTAATGTTTAAGACATTCCAAGGAATAACTGAAGATTCAGCTAGTACAGTATATTTAAGACCGGAAACAGCACAAGGTATATTTGTTAACTTCAAATCAGTTCAAAGAACTTCAAGAAAGAAAGTACCATTCGGTATAGCTCAAATTGGTAAGTCTTTCAGAAATGAAATTACTCCAGGAAACTTTACTTTCAGAACAAGAGAGTTTGAACAAATGGAATTAGAATTCTTCTGTAAGCCAGGTACAGATTTAGAATGGTTTGGATATTGGAAAGATTATTGCTGGAACTTCTTATTAAACCTAGGAGTTAATGCTGAATCTCTAAGAATGAGAGATCACGGTGAAGAAGAATTATCATTCTATTCAAATGCTACATCAGATATAGAATATTTATTCCCATTTGGTTGGGGAGAACTTTGGGGAATAGCTGATAGAACAGATTATGACTTAAAGAAGCATGCTGAACATTCAGGAACAGATATGACATATCTAGATCCAACAACTAATGAAAAATATATACCATACTGTATAGAGCCATCATTAGGTGCTGATAGAGTTGCATTAGCATTTTTAGTTGATGCTTATGATGAAGAAGAACTAGAAGGCGGAGATGTAAGAACAGTTATGCATTTACATCCAGCACTAGCTCCATATAAAGCTGCTGTATTACCATTATCTAAGAAATTATCAGAAAAAGCTGATGAGGTATATTCAATGTTAGCTAAGAACTTCAATATTGAATATGATGAGACAGGAAGTATTGGTAAGAGATATAGAAGACAAGATGAAATAGGAACACCATTCTGTATAACAGTTGATTTCGAAACTGAAAATGATGGATGTGTTACTATAAGACATAGAGATTCAATGACTCAAGAAAGAGTTAAAATAGAAGAATTAAATGACTTTATAGCTAAAAGCTTAGAGTTTTAAGATTTAAAAGAGATAATAAAATATATTTTACTAAAGAGGTTGACAGTTAATTTTAAGTCAACCTCTTTTATTAATAGAATATACGAATTTATAGTGATATAATTATTTATATATTTGGATAGAATGGATAATAAATTAAAGCGTGAAATGTATGTATGGAGGCAATTAATGAAAGATTTTTGTGAGTTTAAAGAATTTATTAATGGCAAAGAAGTTGCTATTGTAGGAATAGGTGTAAGTAATATACCGTTAATAAACTTTCTAGTTAAATTAGGTGCAAGAGTAACTGCTTTTGATATGAAGAATGAAGAACAATTAGGTGATGTTGCCACTAACTTTAAATCAAAGGGAGTTAAATTAGAGTTAGGAGAAAGTTATTTAGATAAATTAACTGGATTTGAAGTTATATTTAAAACACCTTCAATGAGAATAGATTGTGATGCTTTAATAAGAGCAAAGCAAGAAGGAGCTTATATAACATCTGAGATGGAAGAGTTCGTTAGATATTGTAAAGGGAAGATTTATGGAATAACAGGATCAGATGGTAAAACTACAACTACAACCATAATATCTAAATTATTAGAAGCTCAAGGATATAAAACGTGGGTAGGGGGGAATATAGGAACACCTCTATTTTCTAATATAGAAGAAATAGAAGAGGATCATATGGTGGTTTTAGAGTTATCAAGTTTTCAACTTATGACTATGAATTTGCCAGTTGAAGTAGCTGTTATTACGAATTTAGCACCAAATCACTTAGATATGCATAAGGACATGCAAGAATATATAGATGCAAAGAAAAATATATTTTTATATCAAAGTAGTGAGGACGTTTTAGTTTTAAACAGAGAAAATGATATAACTTATGGTTTTGAGAAAGAATCAAAAGCAGAAATAAGAGAATTTTCTTCAAAAAGAATACTTAATCAAGGAGCATACTTTAATGAAGGGATATTATATCTAGATGGAAAGGCAGTTTGCAAAAAAGAGGATATAGTTATTAAAGGTATGCATAATGTAGAAAATTATTTAGCTGCTTTTACTGCAACTAAAGATGATGTAACAATTGAAACTATGAAGAAGGTTGCGGAAAGTTTTGCTGGAGTTGAACATAGATGTGAGTTGGTAAGAGAAATTGATGGAGTAAAGTATTATAATGATTCTATTGCATCTAGTCCAACTAGAACTCTTGCGGGTTTATTTGCTTTTGAAAGAAAAGTAATATTAATAGCAGGTGGTTATGATAAGCATATACCATTTGAACCTTTAGCTGAAGAAGGATATCCTTATATAAAGGAATTGATACTTTTAGGAGATACTAAATATTTAATAAAAGAAGCTTTCGATAAATTGAAGTTAGAGAAAAATATAAATGTTCCAATTATTATGGTAGATTCTTTAGAGGAAGCTGTTAATAAAGCAAAAGAAATAGCTGAAGATGGAGATGTTGTAACTTTATCGCCAGCATGTGCATCATTTGATATGTTCCCTAATTTTGCAGTAAGAGGAAATAGATTTAAGGAAATAATAAATAGTTTATAGAATAAATTATGATTTTATAAATTAAATATTAACACTAAAAGAAGTGAGGTTTTGATCTTGCTTCTTTTTTTGTTTGGATATTTAGGTTTTTATTGAAATTGTTTATGTGAAGAAAGAAGTTATTAGTTGATTCGAATATATGCAATTAATATATTTTTAGTGGAAAGTTGAGAGTTTTTTGCTAAAAAAGGTATCAACATATCCTAGAGTATCACTATAAGAAAAATAGAGAAAAATAGAGAAAAATAAAGTAATAACAGAATAAAATTTATAAAATAGAATAAAATGTTTATTTGCATATTATTAAACATGTTAATATAAAACACGTCGTCGGGAACAAACAACAAGTTTGAGGAAAGACGACAGGTTAACAACGCAAAACAAACTAAAAAATAAAAAAAGTTTAAAAAAGTGTTGACAGCCAAAAAGATAAATGATATTATGAATAAGCAGTCAAGTTGATTGCGAAATGATCTTTGAAAATTGAACAGAATATAAATTAAGTAACCAGCAATTCTTTTGAGAGTCTTAAAATAAAGACTCAAAGTAATTTGAGCAAATGATTAAACTTTTTAGTGAGAGTTTGATCC
>UQQU01000125.1 GCA_900543325.1 uncultured Clostridium sp.
ATTTTTGTACATTTTTATTTTCCATTTTCTGTTCATTGTTATATTATCATTTACAATTAAATCTTATACTTTCTTTCATTTTTTCTTTATACCATTATTTAAATGGAGTGAGGAGTATTATGTGATTTGTAATGGATGCAATTTCTCTTTTAGTATTCCTAAAGACAAAGGAAAGGCAATTGAAAGAGGGGAAGATGTGGAAATTACATATTGGGATTTGAAAGAAGTAAATAATAATTATGGAAGTTATTATACAGTAAAAAGATGTTCTAGATGTAATAGAGAAGTTGAAAATAATTTTGAGTATTGCCCATATTGTGGGGAGAAAATTAGATAGTATATTTGTCAGTGGGGACAAAAATATTGTTCTATATAGTTGTATAATAAAGTAGTATATATTGATATAATGTTACTTAGACAAAGGTGTCTTTATCAGATAGATAGAGACATCTTTTTTTTATTTTTAAAAAATATTATAAATTTATATAAAATGTATTATAATAAACAAGTAGATTTGGAGAAAAGTACTAAAATTGGATGGAGGTAATGATGAAAAAAAAGTTAATAAGAAATATTATATTAGTGATTTTTATAAGTATTGTTATGTATTCATTAATAGCAACTAGACCTAAAAATATAACAATAGAAGTTGATGGAATTACTATAAAACATAAAAGTACATGCAGTAATATAAGGGAAGTAATTGATGAATTAAATATAAACTTAAATGAAGAAGATAAAATAAATTATAATCTAGATGATAAAGTTAAGAATAATCAAAATATAATAATTAATAGGATATATAGAAAAGAAGAAGAAATAATTGAAAAAATTGAGTTTAATGAGATAGTAGTTAAAGATTATAAGATTGCTATTGGTGAAAGTAAAGTTATTTCAGAGGGAGTTCAAGGAGAAAATAAAAAAACTTATACAGTAACTTATGAAGATGGTAAAGAAATTCATAGGATTTTAAAAGATGAAGAAATTATACAGGAACCCTCAGATAGGATAGTAGCAGAGGGAATTTTTGATGAAAATAGTTTAACTGTTTGTGTAAATCAAAATAGAACTTTATCATCAGATTATAAACCTGATGATTTGGTTTTACCTAATGTTAGGGCTATGAATAGTACAAGTAGTTTGTATATGAGAGAAGAAGCGGCTAGAGCATTAGAAGATTTATTTAATGCAGCAGAAGAGGAAGGCTTATATTTATATGCTATATCAGGATATAGATCATATAATACACAGAAGAGTATATATAATCCATATAGTGGATATTCAGCTCCGCCAGGTGCTAGTGAGCATCAGTTAGGATTAGCAATGGATATAACTTTAGCTGAATATGGTTCAAAGCTTTATGTTAAGTTTGGACAAAGTGAAGAAGGAATATGGGTAAAGGAAAATGCACATAAATATGGTTTTATTATAAGATATTTAGAAGGAAAAGAAGATATAACAGGATATAATTATGAGCCATGGCATATTAGATATTTAGGAGTAGAGCTTGCAACAGAGTTATATGAAAGAGGGATTACATTAGAAGAGTATTATGGTGAATATTAATTTGAAATTAAGATAATTTTCATGTTATTAAGTAGATTTATTAATCCTAGACAATGAAAGTTAATCATATAATTTTAATAACCATAATTTAGAGAGGGGGAATATTATGTATTGTAGAGATTGCGGTCAGATTATAAGTAATGATAGTTTAAGATGTACAAACTGTGGAACTAGAAAAGGTCTAGGGGATAATTATTGTTATAGATGTGGATCACGAATAAAGAGTAATAGTATTGAAGTTTGTGAATTTTGTGGTGCAAAGTTAAATAATAATATAGATGAATTAAATATAAAGATAAAAAATAAGTTACTGGCAGGATTATTGGCACTTTTCTTAGGTGCTATGGGGATACATAGATTTTATCTAGGATATATTAAGATTGGGATAGTGCAATTAATATTGTGGGTTTTAGGATATTTTACTGGCGGTATAACATGGGCTATTGTTCAAATATGGGCAGTCACAGAGGCTATATTGATATTTTTAGGAAAGATAAAAGATTCGGAAGGACATCCTTTAGAATAAATAATTAATATTTAATGAAAGAGAAAAATACGGTTAGTAAAACCGTATTTTTAATCTTTAACTACAATTTCTTTCCTTTTTATTACAAAGAAAGCTATTATAAGGCCTACTAAGGTTAATGCGGCTGTACAAGCAAATGAAATATTCATTCCATATACTTGGGCTTTAGCTGGATCTGTATATCCAGATGAAATAGTGGATTTACTCATCAAGGTTACTATCAAAGAAGTCCCAATGGAGCCAGCTACTTGTCTTAAAGTATTATTAGCAGCATTACCATGAGCATATAAATTCTTATGTAATGAATTTAATG
This sequence comes from uncultured Clostridium sp., assembly GCA_900543325.1. Classification (GTDB taxonomy): domain Bacteria; phylum Bacillota; class Clostridia; order Clostridiales; family Clostridiaceae; genus Clostridium. Next base: position 2,406 of record UQQU01000125.1, read on the forward strand.
CAGATGTTGATAGTGGCATAAGAAGCATAGATATTCCTAGCATTCTTATAGCATAAATAGAAATTATATAAATAATAGGAGTAGATACTGATAAAAATGAAAGTCCAAAAGTACCTAAAGTTAAAATTGTTAACCCTGTTAGTGCAAGGTATCTAGCTCCAAATTTATCAAAAAGCTTACCTGTAATAGGATTCATAATTCCCATAACAATTGCGCCAGGCATTAAGGTTAATCCGGTATCAAAAGCTGAAGAACCTCTAACATCTTCAAGGTACATAGGAAGTATTAGTTCTGATGATATTAATCCAGCATAGGCTATCATTGAAATTATAGTAGCAAATGTAAAAACTGTGCTTTTAAACACAGCTAAATTAAGCATAGGTTCCTCCATATTTAGTTGTCGCCATACAAAAATTATAAGAAAAACTATACCTATAATTAATGATAAATATACATTAATGTCAGTCCAACTATAATTTCCTGCATTACTAAATCCAAAAAGCAATCCACCAAATCCAATAGTAGATCCAATAAATGAAATAAAATCAAAGTATACGGATTTATTTTCAGTTACATTCTTTAATAAAAAGTATCCTAATATTAAATCTAAAATAGCAAAAGGAAGAGTTACATAAAATAAATATCTCCAAGGATAAATATTTATTATCCAACCAGATAATGTAGGTCCTATAGCTGGAGCAAATGCAAGAACTATACCAACTATCCCCATAGCAAAACCTCTTTTTTCTATTGGGAAAATAATCATAAATACTGTTTGCATTAAAGGAATTATTATTCCACTAGCAAAACCTTGAATAAGCCTAGCTGTTAAAAGCATAGCAAAGTTAGTTGCAAATGCACCGATAATTGTTCCAATAGTGAATAATCCAATAGATATAAAAAAAAGTGTTCTATTTTTAAATTTATCTATAAGAAAGGCTGTAAATGGAATAATTATACCAGTGGTAAGCATATAGCCTGTACTTAACCATTGAGCTGTTGATACACTTATATTTAAATCTTTCATTATATCTGATAAGGCTACATTCATAAATGTACTGTTTAAATAGCAAATAAAAGCACCTAAAAGAAATACTCCTGCAATTACAAATACATTGTAATCCTTAGCTTGGGTTGATGATTGAGTCATAAAATCACCTCAAAATTTATATTATATAATTATATTTCCAAAAGTGAGGGTATATTATGCTAGATAAAAGCAAAAAAGAAATTGTGCTAAGGGATAAGCACAATTTTTTAGAGAGTAACTATAAAAATTAATAATGTTACCAGTAATAATTTCAATAATAATTCTTTTAATAGGAAACAATGTTGTAAGAGAATTTAGTTTAGCATTTAAATATATGTGAAATTATTGCAGTTTTTTGTGATTCAGCTGTAATAAAGGATTAATAATTTCACAACTAAGAAAATGTTTACAAAGGTTCATGATTATACTTATAATAAAATATGTAAAATAACTTATGAAATTTTACTTAAAAGAGGAAAGATAGTGTAAAGTTTCGTATGAAAAAATAGCCTATGGCTAATTTTTAATAAA
>UQQU01000126.1 GCA_900543325.1 uncultured Clostridium sp.
AAATTTTCCTAAAATTTTGATATTTACTCAATAATTTTAGTTTTTCAGTGGCTTCCAAATCTATGAAGCTCTTTTTCACTTAATTTATTGTTTTTTCCTTAGGTAAATACTGTATTGCTATACGATTTTCTGGTTTATTATCAAATAAATAAATTACTATTAAAAAAATCCATTCAAGAGGCTTCATTAAAAAGTACGCAAAATCAGCTGTGTATTTAGAATTTATATGTTTTGCAACTGGATATCCATACTTATCATAAAAACTTCTTACTACATAATGAAATTTTGGAGCTTTCTCCTCAATTATCTGTTCAAAAGCATTTGCAATACATAACTGTCTATTTACTACAATATATTTCCCACCTCTTCTTCCAAGCCTTATTGGTTTTACAATTTTTTTATGCCCTCCTGCTGCTACAGTACATAAATAATGTCCATCATATTCAAGGCTTTGAGCTGGTAGCTTTGTAGACAAATTCCACTCTGCAGTTTCAGTAAATGCTTTTATTACACTATCAGGTGCTTGGCCAAACAATGCTAATATTCCAATTAATATCCCTAGCAATGGCACCATAAAAATAAGTGCTAACCATGGCCAGTTTAGTGCATTATTTAATATTTTATTGCATAAGTTAATTAATTTATTATCCTTTAAAACTCTTTCCTTATTCTTGTATTCCGAATTCCATTTAATAACTACATCCTTTATAACTTTAATAAATATTACTATAACATTTAGTGGAAGTAATATAAGCATTAAATTTTCAATACTCATCTTAAATACCTGACTTATCCACAACCCAGCTACAATTACTCCAATATATAAAGCTGACATTGCTAATACTAAAACTAAAGGTGATAGATTATTAGACTTCCTATTATCATAGTAGTAACTTCTACCTTAACTTCTTCTCTTTTACTTAATTCATCTTTTTTTAACGTAAATAAATATATTAAATTAATTATTGATAATAATACTGGAAATACTGTAAATCCACCTATTAAAGTTCCAAATATCAACATAGAAGGTATCATTTGAAGAATTTCATATAAACTACTATCCTTTGCTATTAAAATAATGTATAGTAAACAAATACTATATCCAATAACCAAACTACTCATTAATGCAGTTACTATTGGATTACTTTTAAAAAGGCTTATATATCTTTTAATCATTTTTTCCCCCTGATTTAATGTATTAAATTCTGAAGTTAAAATATGTTAACCTAAACTTTGGATTTAATTCATATTTACTTACTCTCTATTTATTATACAATATTTCCCACTAGTTAAAATACCTTATCAGCTTTTCCTCTTTTATTCCCTTTAATTAATACTAGTTTAAATTAAAGCACTTAATAAAAAAAGAGAACTAATATTAATTAGTCCTCTAAACAACTTTTACTTTAAATATCTATTTTACCCATTTAAAATTTTCTTTACCTGCACCTAACTCAAAATGATACTTAACAATTCCTAAATCTAACTTGCTATAAAATGCTGTTAATGCTTTAGCTTTTACTTCATTTCCTTGTAAAGTAATTAAAAACTTTTGTTGATTCATAGCTGTAGGTGCTAAACATGCTGCCTCCATACCCTTTTTAAACCACTCTGGCATTGCTCCATCTACTTTAGAAAGTTCCTCTATAGATTTACTCTTGTGGGCAACCCCTTGAGTTTCTCCATAACCTAATGCTATTACACAGCATAGTTTTTCTCCTTTTTCAATTTTACAAACAGTATTGCCTTTACTAAAAGTAAGTGCTACCCAGCATGTATTTAATCCTAATTCTGCTGCTTTTAGAACTACCTTCTCACCATAATATCCACACTTTTCTTGAAAATCATCACTCTTCTTACCTACTATAGCAATATAATTTTTTACATTATTAAATTTTCCATAGTGAGCCATAAAACTATCAAAAGCCTTAGGCTCTTCTGTACATAATTGAATATTCAATCCACTATCATTGTTACATTCTTCAATAACTTTTAATAATTCTTTCTTTATGTTTTCATCAATTTTTCTATCAGTATATCTACGAACAGAATGACGATTTTCCATCACTTCAAAAATTCCCATTTTTAATTCCTCCACTATTTATATTCTTTATATAAAATCTTTATTAGATTCTATTTCTATCTCACTTTTAGAACATTCTTTTTCTGATATTTCATCAATTATTTCATTTATTCTATTCATTAAATTAGCCAACTGCTTCCATACAGTTTCATCAGCACTTGCATAATAATAATTTTTTGTACCTTCTCTATACATATTTATGATTCCAGCTTCCTTCAGTATCCTTAAATGGTGTGATACAGCTGGTCTTGAAAGATGGGTTTTCTCTGTTATTTCACCAACTCGAATTCCATGAACTTTACTTTCAAGTAACACTATTATAATCTGCTGCCTTGTTTCATCGCCTAAAGCTATAAAAGCCTTTTTACAGGCTTTTAATTCTTTAGCAAGTTCAAGCCTTCTTTCATAGCATTTTTCCATCTTAAATTCTCCTTTTTGTATATCATTTTTTTATAAAGTTATTAAACTTTCCTTTATTTTTGGATCATGAGTGCCAAAAACCCCTATAAACTTCTTTTAATTGGTTTAATAATTTATACATTAGAACCATTATATCATTTATCTTTTTTTATAGTTCAATGGTAAAGAAAATCGATAGGAATAAAATTAACTATTCTTGATGTTGAAAAGTTAAGATCCAAATAGGATACCTTTGTCTCCATTAGACATATAATTATTGTTTAAAAAAAACTAGCAGATATTAATAAGTAATATCTGCTAGAATAATATATACTTCGCTAATTATTTACTTTTTGTAAATTCTATAAATATTTCACCATTTTCCAAATATATTAATTTAGTTTCCGTTTTTATCCCACTTAAACTTTCAATCATTTCATCTTTTGTAACTGTGCAATCCCTACTACTAGTTCTTTTTACTAAATCCTTATGACTAGGAATAAAATACTGTGGTTTTAATGTATCTATAGCTTTTAATACACTTCTTTTATTCATTGTCATTGGTGGAAAATAATTAGTTACCGGTAGAATAGCTATATCTATCTTATAATTATCTGCAATTCTTTTCATAAATTCTCCATAAAAAGTATCTCCAGATATGTATATTGTTTTATTTTCTACTTCAATTATATATCCTACTGCAAATGCTGGATGAATTGCTTTAACTACATTTATAACCATATCTTTTATTTTAAAACTATCACCAACACTAATACCCTTGCTCTTTAACATTGCAGCTTTAATTGATAATTTATGTGCATATAAAGGACATTTGCCTTTAAATTTATTTATAAACCCAATGTCCATATGATCAAAATGGCTATGTGTTAATAATATACCATCAAGTTTATCTTATATTATTATAATCATCACAAACTGGCTTACTTCTTTTAAACATAGGATTTCCCTTATTACTGAAGTATGGATCAATAATAATTTTCCCATTATCACTAGTTATCAAAATTGTACTATTCCCAAATAATTTAATCTCCATATATACCCTCCATATTCATTTATGTAAAAATCGTCATTCGCTAATACCATTTACAACTCTCATCATAATTATACCATATTACTTATTTTTTTACATTTAAGTTTTATACCATAGGAAGTCAATTATTTAAAACTAAAATGGAAGGAAATAAGCCTAAGAAGTTCTTTGTTCATGCTAATTAAATATTTTCTATATTTTTAATCAAGGATTTTAAGATTAAAAGAATTTTTATACATAAAATGTAAAAATTATTTCAATTTTCCTATTTTTTAATGTACAATTAATTTAAAGATTTATGAACAATCGTATTATAATATGAAGTAAATATACTTTTATAACAAATATTATTAAAGGAGTGGTTTTATGATTATA
>UQQU01000127.1 GCA_900543325.1 uncultured Clostridium sp.
TATTCCTAATTCATCTTTTTTAGATTGCATATCTTCTGCAACTTCTTTTAATTTAGCAAAGCTATTTATTTCATCCATAGATTTTACTTTAGCACCATCTAGTTTGAAATATTTATCCATTATTGATTGGTTATATATTATTCCGTAACCTTCTTCAACATAAGGTATACCATATACTTTATCGTCATCCCCTTTAATTGCTAAATCTTGATTTAATAGATGTTTGTTTAATTCAGTGTCAGTTAAATCAGCACAATAATCTTTCCAAGATTGATATCCTATCGGTCCATTTATTTGGAACAATGTAGGTGCATCTGATTTAGTTATTTCTGATTTTAGAGTTTGCTCGTATTTACCACTAGCAGCAGTAACAACTTTAACTTCTACCCCTGTTTCATCAGTATATTTTTTAGCAATTTCTTTCCATTGTTCTTCTTGTTCTGGTTTGAAACTTAAGTAATAAACTTTTCCTTTTTCAGATGAATCTGAACCACCACTAGAATTGTTAGAATTGCTGCAACCAGCAAGCATACCTACTGATAATACTGTGGCTAAAGCAACTGATAAAAATTTTTTAACCTTCATATCTTTCTCCCCCTGATTTTTAAAATATAAATTAGTAACGTTACCGAAAACGTTTCCGAAATCGGATAACGTTTTTCTAATTAATAAAATAGTAGCACCTAATATTTCAAAATGCAACAATTATTTGGTTAATATTGTAAATTATTTTACAATTATACAAAATGAAAATTCTCCATATCAACATGCCCTAATAACTATTATCTAATTAAAATTGTCAATATAGAGAATTTTAATTAATCATTTTAAATTATTGTAATTTCCAGATATCACGGTTATATTCTTCTATTGTTCTATCTGAAGAAAAATATCCAGCTTTACTTATATTAATTAGCATTTTCTTTGCCCAATTTTGTCTATCTTCATATTCCTTAAATGCTTCCTCTTTTGTTTTTGTATAATCCTCAAGATCTAATAATGCCATAAACCAGTCTTTTTTCACAATCTCCTTAAATAGTCTAATTAAATTTTCAGGATTACCTATACTCATTAATTCTTTACTAATTATAAAATCTACTACTTCTTTTATCTTAGGATTTCTGGCATATATATCTACTGATTCATAATCTTCACTTTCATAGTGTTTAATTACTGTTTCACTGTCTTTACCAAATATAAATATATTATCATCTCCAACTAATTGATGAATCTCTACATTTGCTCCATCCTCAGTTCCTAATGTAAGTGCCCCATTTAACATGAATTTCATATTTCCTGTTCCACTTGCTTCTTTAGAAGCTAATGATATTTGCTCAGATATATCACATGCAGGTATTAGTTTCTCAGCATATGTAACGTTATAGTTTTCTACCATTACAACTTTTAAGTATTTATTTACTTCATCATCATTGTTTATAAGTTGTTGTAAGCATAATATCAAGTGTATGATATCTTTTGCGATAGTATATGCTGGTGCTGCCTTAGCTCCAAATATTACTGTAATTGGAGTTGATGGTATATTTCCTTTTTTAATTTCAAGATATTTGTGAATTACATATAATGCATTCATTTGTTGTCTTTTATATTCATGTAGTCTTTTTATTTGTATATCAAATATTGAATTCTCATCTATTTCTATACCTTGATGTTGTTTTATATAATTTTTTAATGCTAATTTGTTATTTGTTTTTATATCTAATAATTTTTGAAGTACACCTTCATCGTTTACATACTCTTGTAATTTTTCAAGTTCTATTGCATCTTTTTTAAATCCATCACCAATTAGATCTTCTATTAAATCAGTTAATTCATGATTACAATGCATTAACCATCTTCTAAATGTTATTCCATTCGTTTTGTTATTAAATTTTTCTGGGTATATTTCATAGAAATTATTTAATTCATTTTTTTCTAATATTTCTGTGTGAAGTGATGCAACTCCATTAACACTAAAAGTATAATGTATATCAATATGAGCCATATGTACTCTGTTATCCTCATCAATTATATATAAGCTCTCATCATCATATTTTTCTCTTACCCTTTTGTCCAATTCTTTTATTATATCGATTAAATTTGGCACCACTTTTTCTAAATAATCCATAGGCCATTTTTCTAATGCTTCAGCTAATATTGTGTGATTTGTATATGCACAAGTTTTTGATACTATTCCTATAGCATCATCCATAGAAATTCCTTTTTCAATTAATAAACGTATAAGTTCAGGTATAACCATTGTTGGATGCGTATCATTTATTTGTATTACTGCATAATCATTTAAATCATATAAATTACTTCCCTTAGCTTGGCATTCTTCTAATATCAATCTCGCACCATTGCTTACCATAAAATATTGTTGATATATACGAAGTAGTTTTCCATCTTCATCGCTATCATCTGGATATAAGAATAAAGTCAGATTTTTAGCTACATCTTCTTTGTTGAAAGTTATACTTCCATTATCAACTATACTTTCATCAATGCTTTCCACATCAAATAGATGTAGTTTGTTAACTCTGTTGTTATATCCAATAACATTTATATCATATAATCTAGATTTTAATTTTATACCTCCACATTCTATATCATATGTTATATCAGTTTTATTAAGCCAACTATTTTTTTCTATCCATTCATTTTTTTGTTCTGATTGTAAATTATTTTTGAAAACTTGTTTAAATAATCCAAAATGATAATTTAAGCCTATCCCATCTCCATTAAGTCCTAAAGTTGCTATCGAATCTAAGAAACAAGCAGCTAATCTTCCTAATCCCCCATTTCCTAGTGATGGTTCTGGTTCAACTTCTTCCACTTCTGATAGACTTTTACCATTTTCATTTAATATAGATTTGATTTCATTGTAAATTCCTAAGTTGATAAGATTATTTGATAATAACTTACCAATTAAAAACTCTGCTGATATATAATAAACTTTCTTTTTACTATTATTTTGATTACTTTCTTTCTTAGAAGCAAGTTCATTTACCAAACTTAATAATCCAAAATAAATTTCTTGATTTGTACAGCTTTTAATCTCTTTTCCACAGTTATTTTCTAATAAATTAGATAAGTTCATTAAAGTTATCCCCCTTATTCCACTCGAAAACGTTTTCGGTAACGTTTCCGAAAGTTGTACTAGTTATATATTTGCTAAGATAAGTATAGTTTATATCTGTTTCTTTTACAACAATATTTTTCCATAATTTGTGAATATTTTTGTGGATTATGTTAATATCTCGTCTATTAAAGATTTAATAACTGTATTTTTTCACTATTTATATTAAGTTCTTTATAATATAAACAAGAATTTATCTGTTAATTATTTAATAAGAATAAGTAGATATAGTCTAATTATTTATGTTATTTATATATAATAAATCAGATTTATCCACAATATTTATTTTAATAATATTATTTATATATATGTTATTAACTAATTTTATCAACAACATGGGGATTTAAAAATATTTTTAAGATATATTTTTTAGGGCTCTAGTATCGAAATTATAGTAATGATTTATATAACTAAAGGTGTGAATATGTTTCTTATTATTATTTTTGCACATAAAAAAAGATTACGTGGCTACGTCTTACTCTCCCAGGCGGTTGCCCACCAAG
>UQQU01000128.1 GCA_900543325.1 uncultured Clostridium sp.
GATATTACAGATAGTAATATTGAGAAAAAAGAAGATATAGTAAGAGATATATATAGCTTCAAACAAGCAAAAAGAGACTACAGAGCAAAGACTTTAAAGCTAGATGTAGAAGTTCAAAAAGGATTTGAAAAAATTGCAGAAGATTTAAAAGATAGTGGAGTAACCCAACAAGAGTTACTAAACTATATTCTAAATCAATATATTAAGTTTTATGAAAATATAAAATAAACCACCTTAATTAATTGCAGCTTAATTAAGATGGTTTATTACGAATTACAGTTACTAAAGTAATTAGCCAGTCAATGACTTAAATTTTGCATATGTAAATTATACTACTTTAATAATATAATGGATAGAAGAGATTTTAACCGAATATTGATATTAAAATTAAGGCAGAGAAATCTGTCTTTTTTTAAATAAATACATATAATTATAAAAAAGTTTAATTATTCAACAAAAATTGTTGAATACAATATAAAATTATGATATTATGGAAATATAAGGAGGATGAAGCGATGAAACTTACTGAATTTGGTAAATTCTCAAGGAAGTTGAGAATAGATAATGGAGAGCTACTTAAAGATATGGCTATAAAATTAAATGTAACAGTCTCATATCTATCAGCAGTAGAAATAGGAAAGAGAAATATACCAGAAAAATGGGAAGAAGAAATAGTAAGGGCTTATCATCTAAACCTACAAGAAAGAGAAGAGTTGAAAGAAGCAATTATTTACTCTAAGAAAGTATTTAAAATAAATGTTGAAAACTTTGAAAAAGAAGAAAAAGACTTAATATTAATGCTAGCAAGAAAAGTAGATAATATGGATGAAAAGGAAAAAAATAATCTGAAACAAATTTTATTTAAATAAAATGAGGTGATTAGCTTTGAGTTTTAAGGCAAAACCTAGATCTATTAAGGATATTAGAGAAAAGGCTGAGTTAATTAGAACTGTGACAGAAATGGCTATGGATACAAAAACAGAACAATTTCCTATTTTACATTTTGCTGAAATTATAATACCTCAAATTGCTGAAGATTTTACCTTTGTTATTGGTAGTAAAGAAGAAATGGGTAATAATCTAGGTCTTACTGATATAAAAGAAAAGACAATAACAATTAGAGAAGATGTATATGAAAATGCATACAATGGAAATGGTAGAGATTTATTTACAATTGCTCATGAGGTAGGTCATGTGCTACTACATTCAGAGCAAAATATACAACAACTAGCAAGAACTAATAAAGAAACAATTAAACCATATGAAAATCCTGAATGGCAGGCGGATACATTTGCAGCTGAGCTATTAATGCCTGCAAGTATGATAACAGAAGATGATACAGTATTTACTGTAGCTAGAAGGTTTGGTGTTTCATATTCGGCAGCTAGGATTAGATTAAATAAACTGGGTATTATCAATGCTTAATATTGTTAATATATATATTTTTAGAATAAAAAAAGTCTATTTGGCGATAGACTTTTGCAAAAAACAAACCAAACTTGGCGGTTTGGTCGTATATAATTAAACATTCGATTAATATTATATACATATACTGACCTTTTTGCAATGTTTTTATTCGGAAAGGAGTAAGGTATGTACATATTTAGAGCATCAAAGACTGTAAATGGTCAAAAGATATATGCTAAGGATTATGGTAAAAGAGCCTTCAAGATATGGATAGGTCCTAAGAAAGAAAAAGAAAAATAAGCTAGTTAAAGGTTCAAGATAAGTTTCAAACTTCCTTGAACCTTTTTTATAATACTGTGTGAAAGAATATTCAAGGTAACAATAATATAGTAAAATATAGATGTAGTAAAATAAAAAAAAGCTCATATTCTATGTGAGCTTGAATTTGCGGTTAAAATAATCGTCATCGTCAATTCGATGAGAATTATTTTAGATAAAAAGATACCGTCATCGTCAATTCGATGAGAGTTATCTCTTTAATGTATTATATTCAAAATATGTTTTTTGATACATATTTTTTATGGATATATTAATATAATACATTAATAACGTACCGTAAGTCAATAAAATATTGAAAGGGTTATGTATGTTAAAAGTAAATTTATTTTTTGATGAAAGTGGAAAAAATGATGATGCAGTAAAAACTATGGGTAGCTTAATGATTCCGGAAAAGGTATATAACTGTAAAGAAATCGTAGCTTTAAATGAAAGATTAAGAAAAGAAGAATTTGAACTTCATTGGACTAAATACAATGGAGGAAATAGTGAGGCTAAAATTTATAAAGAAATAGTTGAGGCCTTTTCAAAATATTTATCTTTATGTGAATTTAATATGATTAGATATGATTATCCTAGCAACGTGAATAAGCAAAAAATTGAGAAGATGATATACAGTAAAATACCAGAGAGAGTTATGTATGGTTTACTGAGATATCAAGGTAAGGGAATAGACATAAATGCGGATATATATGTTGAAAATGCAACTATGTATGATTCAATAGGACTCCATGAAAGTTTAAGCAAAGAAATGAATAGACAAGCTTTATACAGGGGGACTAATTTTGAAATTAATAAGTTTGAATATAAGTATAAAAATGAGGAAATAGGTGTAGAGTTTACTGATGTTATATTAGGCGTAGTTAGAAATATTATTGAAAATAAATCAAGTAGCACAAGAGCCAGAAGAAAGAATTGTTTAATTGTTGAATTTCTTAAGAATGATGAATTTAACAAGTTTATTAGAAATATTAAGTATTTTGAATGGAATTATTCTAGTAGTCTTACTAGAGTAGATTTTTCAGACTATGTAAATATATTTTTATCTGATCAAGAAGAATGGATAAATTACTTGGATAGTAAAAAATAGATAGATATGAGATACAAAAGGAGATCAACTACTCTCCTTTTTATTATTTAATAAATCATGATATTTTTATATTAAAAAGTAAAAAGATGGTAAATTAAATGAAGATAATGGCTAAAAATAAACAGGAATATGAACAATTTAAGAAAGAAATAGAATTATTAATAAAAGATAGGGAATCTATGAAAGATGGAGTAGTAGAAAGGATAAATCATTATAGAACAAGTCAGATGTATACAAATGCAGAAGAATATAAAAATAAAGTAATAGCGGAAGAGGAAGAATTATTGGATAGTATTGAGAAGCAGCTAGAAGGCTTTAGGTTTATATTAAATAACTTAAATTATAAAGAATAAATAAAAGGGCAAACTAGAGGTAAATCTCTAGTTTATTTAATAGGTATTAGCGTTTGATAATTATACATTAAAATATAAATTATTTTTATATATTCGACAAACTTTGATAAATAAATTAGAATAGAATGTATAGATATTAAAAAATATAAGATAAAATCAATCATATAAGGGTTGGTATTACTTATATATAAGATATTATTTAAGCTAAAAAAGGTCAAGTTTGAGCCGACAAACTTGACCTTTTTTATACTCAAATTGTATTATGAAATATAAAAAGACATCATAAAGTAATCGCAATTGGAGGATAAAATGAAAAAAAGAGCAGTAGGATATTGTAGAATATCAACATTAATG
>UQQU01000129.1 GCA_900543325.1 uncultured Clostridium sp.
TTTTATTTTATTCAGTTGTAAAATTATTCAAGTATTTTTGCACTATTATAGTATATATAATTAATTTGTTAAATTTAGGAGGAAAAAATGAGTAATAATTTTAGTATTAATAGGGAATTTCTATTAAAAACAGCAAAAGATATACTAGAGTTTAATAGCCCTACAGGTTTTTGTTTTGAAATTATGAATAAGATAGAGGATATTGTTAAGCCTTTTGGATATAAATTTGAAAGAAACAATAAAGGCTGTGGAATAATTACAGTTGAAGGTGAAAGTAATGAAAAAACAATAGGCATTTGTGCTCATGTTGATACTTTAGGAGCAATGGTTAGATCTATAACGGCAAATGGAACTTTAAAGTTTACAATATTAGGAGGACCTATAATACCAACATTAGATAGTGAGTATTGTAAAATAAGAACAAGAGACGGAAAAATTTATACAGGTACTTTTTTAAGTACTAGTCCAGCAGCACATGTTTTTGAAGATAGTAAAAGTAAAGCTAGAGATGAAAAAAACATGGAAGTTAGAATTGATGAAATAGTAAAAAATAAGGAGGATGTTTTAGCATTAGGAATTGCTCCGGGAGATTTTATATTTATTGATCCAAAGACTACTATTACTGAAAGTGGATTTATAAAATCAAGATTTATTGACGATAAAGGTAGTGTAGCAGCAATAATTGCATTACTAGAAATGATGCATAGAGAAAACTTAAAGCCTAAATATACTGTAAAAATTATAATCTCAACATATGAAGAAGTTGGTCATGGTTCAGCTTCTATTCCAAGTGATATTAGTGAAATGATTGCAGTTGATATGGGCTGTATAGGGGATGATTTATCTTGCACAGAATATGATGTATCAATATGTGCAAAAGACTCTAGTGGACCATATGATTATAATATGACTACTGAATTAATTAATTTAGCTAAAGGAAATAATTTAAGTTATGCTGTAGATATATATCCTATGTATGGGTCTGATGTAAGTGCTGCTTTAAGGGCAGGAAATGATATAAGAGGAGCCCTTATAGGGCCTCGTATGATATACAAGAACACAAGTGGCTTAAGCCTTGAAATAACAAGGTTTGAGTCACTTTATTTTTTTAAAAATATATCTCGAACCATTTATTGTTCTTGGCACAAACCAATAATGGTTTTAGTTCAATCCAAAATTGGTTTATGACACAAACCAAAAATGGTGCAACAAATACTATTCTACTAATAACTATTCTACTATACTATTCTACTATTATTTACTTATTTCATAGTCTAAAATAAGTTCGTGATAAACATTAAGTAAAGTGATATAATAAAATACAGATAAAAAAGTAAAGAAAGGAATGAAGTTATGAGTATAACATTAAGTATAAAAGATGATTTAATTTTAGATGAAAGACTAAAGGCTAAGGAAATATATCTATTTTTGCATTTGGTTAGATTGTGCAATGAAGATGGAATTATAAATTTAAGTTTAGTTGAGTTGATGAAAGAAACTAGACTAACCAACAAAAGAAAGCTAATAGAATACATAGGAAACTTAGAGAGTTATGAATACCTAGAAAGACTTGAAAGTGTAGATAGAAAATCAGTATTTAAACTTAATAGATTTACTTATCACAAATAGTGGAGATTAATACCACTATTTTTTTGAAAGTTAGGGTTGCATTTATGACACCTTTGATATATAATCTTACTTGTGGTTGCATTAGTGAAACCGATAAAGATTTGGAGGAAGATTAAATGAAGTTTAATATATATGGATTCAATCAAGAAATGTTAGTAGATAAATATAATGAGCTAAATGGAAATGATGTTATAGTTTTAAGAACTATGGTAGATATAATACCAAGAATGACTAGAACAGTTGTGGTTGAAGGAAAAGAGTATAAGCAAGTATCTTATGAATTACTTTTGGAAGATATTCCATTTGTTACTCAATCAGTATCAACTCTTAAAAAGATAGTTCAAAAACTAATAAATGCAGGACTATTAGAAAGACATTTGGTTAATAAGGGGGGTAAATTCACTTACTTCAGAACAACTGAATCATTAAAAGAATTAGAATATGTTGGCGAAGTTAAAGCACCAGTAGATGGACAAGTACATTTTACCGAAGTTGCTAATGAAGAAATAGATGAAGAAGCAAAAGCTGATTATGAGCTAAGAATAGAGCAAATAGAATCAGTATTAGATACAAGAGCTACTAGAGAGATTAAGTCGCTTCTAGCTGAGTTTAAGAATCAAGAAGAGTTCTTTAAGTATTTTGATAACTATATACTTCCTATGAAAGAAGAAGGAAAGATTAATAAGTGCTCATATATGGCAAAGAACTTAAGAATGTTTTTTGAAGGAAAGTTAAACTAAAGATGAATGGAAGGTGTAATATGATAGAAATTATAGATGGAGTGAAAGTTGATTGGAGTCTATACAAAGCTACGAAAAATAAAAATTCTGAAAGAGCATTTATTAATTTCTGCTCTCAAGTTCAAAAGATTAATGGCAAAATTTTAGGTAAGTATACAGGAAAAGAAGAACTATTAGATATATTGATAGGGGATGTTGTAGTAACTACTACACCAACAAAATTTAGAACTAAGACATTAGCAAGTATTAAAAAATTTGAAAAAGAGTTGAATAGTCATAAAAACCATAAGTTTATAAAGTGGAGCTCGTTTAAGTGTGGTTCAGGTGGAGGATTAATAGTTCAATTAAAAGTTGAATCTAATGGAGAAAGTGATTACATAGAAGTACCGTTAGGAGCTTATAACTATGGTAATGGTGGCTTTTTAAAGTCTGAAAAAGAAACATATGATTATATTAAAGAGAACAATTTTAAAGCTTTAACTCCATATGTAAGAAACAAAGAGAAGATGTTAGTTGACTTTGGTTGTGGTCATAAAGCAAATTGGATAACTCCTGACAATTTAAAAAAAGGTGCTGGATGTCCGAAATGTGCAGATATTTTAAATTCAGGAGAAAATAATTGTAATTGGAAAGGTGGAGTGAGTCCATTAAATTCATGGTTAAGAGATAGAATTGTAAATTGGAAGAGAGATACTTTAAAAAAATATGATTACAAATGTACTATAACAAAAAGTAAAAAAAATTTAGCAATACATCATCTGAAAAGTTTTAGTGAAATAGTAGATGAAATGATAAAAATTTTAAACATTCCAATATATAAAACAGTTGGAGAATATTCCGAGGAAGAGTTAAATCAAATGGAAGTATTAATCTTAGAATTACACTATAAATATGGACTAGGAGTTGTAATCACTAAGGAGTTACATGATGAATTTCATAAAAGTTATGGATATGGAGATAATACTCCTGAACAATTCAATGAATTTAAAAAAATAAAGCAACAAGGATTAAATAAAGTTAGTTGATACTAGCTTTATTTTTTTAAAAATTGGCTATGTTAGCCATCTTCGTGATAGATATGACATAAAAACAACCACGCCTTAG
>UQQU01000130.1 GCA_900543325.1 uncultured Clostridium sp.
CTTTTATCAATATTTTTGTTCAATTTTTAAAGTTAGTTTCGCAATCGACTATATAAATAGTATTTTAACTTTCAATTTGTAAACATCATTCTAAAAAAATTTTTTCAAAAGGGTTTGGGCAGCTCTCCCAATAAATAAATTTAAAATTTGAGTAAAGCTTAATTTTAAATTTATAGGAAGTGTGTACACACTTCCTATGCTTGCTCAATAAAGGAAGGTACAGTTACATCATCTCTGATAATTAGTAAATTAGCTTCTTACTCTAGGCAAAATAGCTTAGCTGCTGCATTAAGAGAAATGGGTAAAATAGAAAAAACTATATTTATTTTAGACTATATTTCAAGTGAAGAATTGAGAAGAAAAATTCAAAAGGGGTTAAACAAAGGAGAAGCAATGAATGGACTTGCTAGAGCAATATTCTTTGGTAAACAAGGAGAACTAAGAGAACGAACTATGCAAAGCCAACTTCAAAAGGCAAGTGCATTAAATTTAATAATAAATGCTATTAATATTTGGAATACATTATATTTAGAAAAAGCAATAAATTATAAAGAATCTATTGGTGAATATATTAATTATAATTTAATTTCTCATATCTCGCCTTTGGGTTGGGAACACATAAATATGTTAGGGGAATATACTTTTAATTTAAATGAACTAGAATCTACGGAACTATATAGACCTTTGAATATCTAAAAAGTCTGCAAACCATTGGTATCAGCGGGGAAAATGCTCTTAACGTGTGAAATCCGCATTTTCAGGACGCTACCCCTACTTGAAAAATATAATAATATATCATTTGGACTATTCAATATTTCATTTGCTATATTTATATTAGTACTAGCAATACAAGAATTTAATATTTATAAGAAAACTCAATTGAATCCAAATTTAATTTTAGGAATTACATTTGTAATGCTTTTTATATTAAATCTATCTATTGGAATTTCACAATTCCAAAATATCTTTTACATAAAATAAAAAAGTTGCATACAGTTCCTCTTGGATCTGCTGCAACTTTTTTATTTCTCATCATTAAATTTACTTTCATTCCTATTTCCCTTTATCGTATAAATACCAAATTAAATGTGCATTAAATAAAGGTAAAAATATAGCCATTAAACTTATTTTTAATATTATTTAATAGCTTCTTCACTTTTCAACTTCCCATTTTATCTGAAAAACAATTACATTATATTTAAAATATTATTTTAAATACTTATTCGTTATCTCATCTAATAAGCTATTTAAAACAACTTGATAACTTAAATGTGGAAATTGCTCTTTAACCATATCTATCTTATCCCAAATATCTTTATATAATCTAATTGTTTTTGCTATTGGTTTATCTTCAGATGAATATATTTTTAAACCTAAATCATTTGTAACCAATTTAGAACCACTTTGTGTACAAAGTATTTCTTTAATTATTTTTTCTAAATCAAAAACTCTTTTTTCAAGCTCATTTAACTTTTTATTTTCAACTAAACTAGTATCTCTATTCTCTGAAACTGGCTCTATAGCTTTATTCCTTTTCACTTCGGACATTTTAGAACCATCTTGTAACACAAACTGCCCATCAACTTTTTTTATATTTTTCCTTGCTAATCTTTTTGTTATTACTCGCTCATTAACCCCAAAATCAACCCTCTCTATTTCTTTCATCGGGCGCCCCTTCAAAAGCTCCCCATTAATATAAACTACAATCTCCTCAATCCCCATTTCATCATATACCATACCTTATAACCACCTTGTAATTTTTTGTACACATTAACTATAACCCTTTTTATATTAAATTAAAATACTCTCATTCATTGCCTAGCCGTTCGTGGTGCCTCCCAGTAAAGCAGAACCTCTCTAAAACCATAAAAAAACATGTACAAATAAATTTTCACCCTTTTTTCCCCTAAAAATAGAACAGGTTACAAAGTAACCCTATAATACAAGCGCAGAAAAAATGGGGGTAGTTTTTTTTTACTTTATCCTTTATAATATGTTTGATTTGAAAATAAAAAAATGAGCTATTATAATGAGGGCACTGAAAAAGTGCCTTTTATTTTTGCCTAAATTACATGGTAAAAAATGAGAGCCCTTAGAAGCCATTCTAAGGGTTCTCTATTAACTTTTTAGACATATTTGACCTCTGAAATTTTCCTA
Organism: uncultured Clostridium sp.; assembly: GCA_900543325.1. GTDB lineage: Bacteria > Bacillota > Clostridia > Clostridiales > Clostridiaceae > Clostridium. The sequence continues at coordinate 2,158 of UQQU01000130.1, forward strand.
AAATTTTGATATTTACTCAATAATTTTAGTTTTTCAGTAGCTTCATTATAATAGCCCATTTTTTCTCATATAAGTAATATGTCTTTCAAATGTTGTGGTACTGGTAATACCTAACTTTTGCATAATTTCTTTATTTTTAAAGCCTTTTTCTCGAAGGCTTTTTATTTTTTTTCTAGTTTTCTCAAGCTCTTCTTTCTTAGACATCTTACCTTCTGATTTTAATTTTTCTAAATATCTATTTTTTTCTCTTTCTCTATGTCTTCTCTTATATTCAATTTTAGAAATTATTGTTGTCATATAAGTTTCTTCAACTTCTGTAATTTCTAATAGCTCTATTAAAGTGTCATTCTTATATTTATATTCTTTATTTCTATCTAGATAACACTTTTCTGCACTCCTAGTTGCCCTTAGAACCTCATTTTCTTTTAATGGGTACACAAACATACTGTTTAACTCCAAAACATCTTCTAGAGCCTTCTGAACGTCTTCTGTGAAGCTACAAAGATAGTACCTATATAAAAATAATATTATTTCTCTCTGTCCCCTTAAATCATATTCTCGAAGTTCACATAATTTTGTTATGTCTTGTATTCTTGCATAATATAAACTTCTTTCTCTATAAACATAGTTTACTTTCTTTGGTCTACCTTTTTTCTTTTCTTTTGGTTTTAGTTCTGGAAGATACTCTTTTTGTATTTCTCTTAAATCATAAATATAGTCATATTCATCTATTATGCTTACTACTGTTTTTGATTTTGAATTAATACTTCCTGGTACTCTTAATATTCTTGTTGCATCTAATGCTTGTCTATCAGCTCCAAACTCTTTTAATTGATGATATAAATACTCTTGAATTGCTTTCCATAAAGGTAATGCTTGGCTTGGTAGTTTATTTATTAACCATATTAACCCTAATCCACGACCACTATCTAAAATATAGTTAGTTGCTGGAATTGTTTTATTAAAATAATTTTCCTCTAAATTCATTATTATTTGCTCTTTGGTAAATTTGGTTTTATAGTAATCCAAATCTATAAATAAAGCATTTAACTCTTTTATACATTCTAATCTCCTACATGGTTTATAAAATGTATTTAATGTTATATATATATTTTCTCCTGTTAAATCTGTTTCTTTTAGTTCTAAATACTTATAATGCCATTGACTATATTGTTATACGGCGAATTATTCTATACCATAAAAGTCAGATTAAATTATCTTAATTA
>UQQU01000131.1 GCA_900543325.1 uncultured Clostridium sp.
CCGTAGAATTTAATAATTGATGGAGTAAAGTTGCGTAAAGAAGTTTTTACTGTTTAAGCGAATAGCGAGTTTAAAAACTTTAGCAAACTTTACGGAAGCAATTATATAAATTCTAGGTGAAAATTTCACGGTTACTGGAAAATTAATATTTCATTTTTTCGCTTCCACGCAACGAACAATTTAGTTATTATTCTACTTTTTCTGGTTCTTTGTAGTCTACTCCTTTTGTATCTACTGTAATACTTTCAATAACTACATCTTTTAATGGCTTATCATTCCCATCAGTTTCAACAGAATTAATAGCTTCTACAACATCCATTCCTTCAATTACCTTTCCAAAGGCAGCATAATCACCATCAAGATATGATGCGTCTTCAGCCATTATAAAAAATTGACTTCCAGCAGAATCAGGATTGCTTGCTCTTGCCATTGATAAAACACCGGCAGTATGTTTTAAATCATTCTTTGTATATCCATTACTACTAAACTCACCTTTAATTGAATATCCAGGACCTCCTGTGCCAATTCCATCTGGATCTCCACCTTGATTCATAAAACCTTTAATTACTCTGTGAAATATTAACCCATCATAAAATCCTGAATTAGCTAATGATATAAAATTATTAACTGTATTAGGTGCCTTATTAGGATATAACTCTGCCTTTATTGTTCCAAAGTTTTTAACTTTAATAGTTGCTATTGGCAACTCTCCTGTTGCTTCAACTGATACTTCATTTTCTTCATCATTATTTAGATTTGATATTTTATTATTTGTACATCCTATTAATCCAATTAACATAGCACTTATTCCTACTAAAATTACGCCCTTTTTAATAACTTTCTTCATAAATACCCTCCATAAAAAATTTGTCACTTTTTATGATATCAAAAAAAAGCTTAACCCTCAAGTTAAGCTCTTTTTACTATAGACCTATATACTAGTTTGATATAAGTTTATCTAAAGAGGTTCTCCATCAAAACTTTTGTATTCACTAGGATTTTTATCATTTCCTACATTATCTTGATTTTGATGAAGTTTTTGTCTTCTTTCTCCCTTTTGATATTTTTTATCTTTAAATTTATCAGTACTCATTTATAAGACACGCTCCCTTCAGTATTATTTTCTACAAAATCTCTATATATAATGCAAAAAATACTGAGAATTTTCTCATAAATAAAGAAAATGTCATATAGAACTTTTATCTTATGTGAAAGTTTAAGGTTGGCCTATATTCATATTAATACATGCCAACCTTCTTAACTAAACCTCAAATTCTTCAATTTCTATAGAATAGCTTCCACAATGCTTACAAACATTTACCATCACAATATAACTATTATCTACTTTTCCACTTTTCATTAATCTTTTAAAAGATAATCCTTCATACTCTTTATCTAAAGTACTTATTACATATTCTCCATTTTTAGTATATATGTAAAAATTAAAGCCTAAAAAATCAAAGAATTTCTTCTTTTCACTAACTCCTTCATTACAATTTTCACATGGAAAATCAAAAAATGCCTTTATAAATTCAACATTTTCACTATTATGTAATATCTCTATTATTTTTTTCTCATCTATGTCTTTAATCGGATTCTCTTCATCATTCACAAAATAATCTAGATTATCTTCATTTAAAATATATTCTTTATCAGCAAAAGTAAATTTAAATTCCATTTAAATTATCTTCCTTTCTCTCTTTAAAACTTTTATTAAATAGCTTTATTGTACATAATAACATACCAGTATTGATAAATAAAGTTATTTAATAAAAGTTTACATTAAATTTGTAAAAAAATTATTAACAGTTACATATTTTTAGTGTACAATAGAAACTATAAAATAAAAGGTGGGGATTTAATTTGAATAATAGAGATATATACATAGTTTTATCTAGAACTGGAACTATGTTTTCTAATATCATTGCTCTTTTTACACAAAAAGAATACTCTCATGTTTCTTTATCTCTTGATAGCTCCTTCACCCAAATGTTTTCCTTCGGTCGAAAAATTCCAAGTAAAGTTTTACCTGCGGGCCTTGTTGAAGAAAATCTATATAGTGGTGTATTTGCTATGTATCCTAATAGTAGATGCTTAGTATACAAAATTAATATTACTTCCCAGCAGTTTGATTTTTTACAAAATGAAATTAATAAATTTTTTGAAAATAAAGACGAGTATAAGTATAGTGTTCTTGGAACAGTAACTGCTTATTTTAATAAACCTCATAAAAGAGAACATTATTATTTCTGTTCTCAATTTGTAGCAGAACTATTAATCAATAGCGGTATTTATAAAACGGACAAGCTTCCTGAAGTAATTAAGCCTATGGATCTACTAGAAATAGAAAATAAAACTCTTTTTTATGAAGGCTTTATAAATGAGGATAGGGCTGTTAGAAGTAATTTTACTCTACTTAACTCACAAAGAATTTCTAGAGTAATTTCTAGATTAATACCTTAGAGAAAAAAACTCTAAAGTAGATTTAATGTTAAATAAATCTACTTTAGAGTTTTTTTCTTTTATACTCAATTACCATAAATACTTTCTTTAACATTTATCTATATTTAATCATAAAATACACTGATACACTATAATTAATTTAAGGAGTATATAAATGTATTCAATTGACCTTCCATATCCAGAAATTAAAGTAAAAGAAAAAAATTCAAAATATATTGATCTAATCTTACTTAATTACTCTAGTGCTATTTCTGAATTTGATGCTATAGCACAATATACTTATCATCAAATTGCATTAACTTATAGTAATAAGGAAATATCAGATACTCTCTGTGGTATATCTATTGTTGAAATGCATCACTTAGAAATGCTTGGGAAAATAATAATTTTACTTGGTGGAGAACCTGGTTATTGGATTAATAATAAAAAGAAAAATTATTGGTCTAGTAAATTAGTAAATTATGATTTATCATCAATTAAGGATATCCTTAATATTGATATTCAAGATGAAAAAGCAGCTATTAAACAATATAAAGAAACCATAGCTCAAATTGATGATAAATATATAAATGCAGTACTTAAAAGAATTATTCTAGACGAGGAATTCCATATCCAACTTCTAATGAACCTTTACACCAAATACGTAAAATAAAAATATATTGCGCACCACATGGAAGCGAAAAAATGAAATATTTATTTTCCGGTAATGGTGAAATTTTCACC
>UQQU01000132.1 GCA_900543325.1 uncultured Clostridium sp.
ACTATATTCTGTTCAATTTTCAAAGACCATTTACTCTGTCGCACCGAAGCGACTTATTTATCTTATCATCTCTTACTACATATGTCAACAACTTTTTTTAAGTTTTAACATTTGTCGCAATCAACATTGATTATATTATCACTTCAAGAGATACATGTCAATAACTTATTTTTAAGTTTTTTAGTACTCTGTCATTGGTGATGTGTTTTATGTTATCACTATTAATTTACTTAGTCAATACATTTTTATATAATTTTATCTATAATATTTTTAATATTATTTTCCTTCACTTTATCTAATATTTTTACTGGTCTTTCTCCTAGTAAAAATACTACATGTGCCAAATTTAATATTTCATCTTTATCATGAGTTACTAAAATTATTGTTGTTTTTTTCTCTAAATTAATTTTTTTTACTATCGCAATTATATCATTCTTACATTTAATATCTAATGATTTAAATGGCTCATCCATTAATATAATCTCCGGCTCTCCAATCAGTGCTCTAGCTAAATTAACCCTTTGTTTCATTCCACCACTTAACTGATGTGGATAATAATATTTGAATTCACTTAATCCCACTAAACTTAAAATCGTATTAATTTTTTTCTCCAGATCCTTTCCTCTTGAATATTTTTTTACTACTATTTTTAAGTTATTATATATATTTATCCAAGATATTAGGGAATCATTTTGAAATACATATGATATCCTTCTATTTTCTTCTAATAACCTTTCTGAAATATTATTTAATAACGTTGTTTTTCCACAGCCTGATTTACCAATAATACAGTTTATCTTATTATCATCGAAATTTATATTAAAGTTTTTATATATAACCTTTTCTCCATATTTGCAATTTATATTTTCTATTAACATAACTTCTAAATTTTCCTCTCTTATAATCAGTAACGCTATAAAATCTTAATAAAAATATTATATATTCTATAAGATTACAGCTTATGTTTTTTAAAAATTCTACTGATAATTAAATCAAATAAGAAAACAATACCCGTTATTATTATCATCCAAGCAATAATTCTTGATGTATTTAATTGCATTTTTTCAAATTGAATAATTGTACCAATACCGTACTGTGGCTGAGAATAAACTTCTCCTGAAATTACAACCTTAAATATTAAAGATAAAGTTGAATTAATTACTTTTTTAATTGCTATTAATATGACAGGTATTATCAATGTAATAATTTTATCTATAATTTCAATTCTATATATGTTAAAGACTTGTAATAAATCCTTATCAATATCTAATAAAGAATTTAAAATGACATCATAAAAAATTGGAAATGATATTACTATTCCTATTATTATTGGTGCAAACTCTTTAGAAGTCCAAATTAATACTATTACTATAAAGGCCATTGTAGGTATAGATTTTAAAAAAATTATTATTACATATAAAAAATTATAAATAAATTTATTAAAATAACTAAAAATTGATAGCATTATAGCTATAGCTAATGATAGTATAAAGCTTTCTATGCATCTAAATATGCTACTAAATATTAGTATTATAAAATTATTAGAAAATATTATAGTATATATATCAGATAAAACATTAAAAAAAGAAGGCAAAAGTAGCCTATTATCAACAATAATAGCTGCCGTTTGCCAAACCAATATAAGTATAAATATTGAAATAGTTAAGTATCTTTTATTCTTTAATGAATATTGAGTCATATTCTTCAATTTCCCCTTTGTTTTCTCCATCTATAATAGAAAAATAGGTTTCATATTCTTCTTCCGAATTTTCTATCCTTATAAAATTTAAATTACTATTTCTTATAGATTCATTAATAACATCCTTATTCACAGTTATCCCCAGCTCTTCACATTTTTCAGCTGCTAACTGTGGATTATCTAATACCCATTTCTCACTTTCGCTAAATGCTTCTATTAATTTATCATAATCATTAGTATTTTTTATTTTATTGTAGAACTCTTCTTTTATTAATAATGTTGATTGTGGATATCCTCTTTCAACATTATTTAATTTCGCCCATTCCTCATTTAAACTTAGAATAATTTTTATATTACTCTTCTTAGCCATTACTGCTGATAATACCGGCTCTGGAACTACTGCATATTTTGCTTGTCCGCTAATAAGCAATGGAGCAAGTTCTGATGCTGCTCCAACATATGAAAATTCTATATTTTGTTGATTTACATTACTATTTAATAATATATTTTTAAACACAATATCAGGAGTAAGCCCTTTTCCAGTATTATATACTTCACATCCCTCTAATTCTGATATATTAGAAATATCTTCTGTAGACACTAAGTATAATGACCCCCAACCTATTGTTGCTGCAACCTTATATCCTAAACCTTTTTTGTATGCCTGCAATGCTAAATTTGATGGAACTATTGCTAAATCAGCTTCACCCTTCATTAATTCTGATAAAAGTAAGTCTGTAGTTTTCTGAACCGAAGATTCTAAAGTAATATTATCCACTTTACTATTATCAGTTATTAATTTACTTATCGCTATTGACGGCAATCCATCTGGAGATATTATTGTTGCCTTTATTTCTTCATTATTATTACTAATATTTTCTTGAATATTTTCCTTATAACAAGATACCATAAATATTACTATTAATATTAATACTATAAAATTTAACACCCTTTTCATAAGATCACCCCGTATTAAATCTTATCATATAATACCATTATTTTCTATATATTTTTGTTTTTTCTATATTATCTATTTCCTAGGAAATTATCACTATGATTTTTCTCTATTTTCAAATTTACTTAATTTCTTTTTTAACGCAAAAAAAAAATACCTAGTATAAACTAGGTATTTTATTTACCTGGCAACGTTCTACTCTCCCACACAGTCCCCCGTGCAGTACCATCGACGCTGTAGAGCTTAACTTTCCTGTTCGGAATGGGAAG
>UQQU01000133.1 GCA_900543325.1 uncultured Clostridium sp.
ACTTAATCCTGCATGTGATAATGCTATTTCTTTTGCTTTATCTAATGAAATATCACCTGTATTATTTATATTATTATTTTCTGCATTATTTACATTATTATTTTGTGTAATACTTTCACTGCTATTTTGTACATTAGATTCATTACTGTTTTGTGTACTAGATTCAGTGTTATTTTCATTACCATTACTTGCTACACCTGAATTTGTACATCCTACTAAACTAATACTAACTGTTAATATAATTGCTGCTAAACTTAATTTTTTCATTTTTTTCTCCTTTTGTTAAATATAATTTATAATTATTTAAAATATACACTTATTCTTGTATATTTATCTAATTCACTATCTATTTTAATTTTAGCGTTATAATTATTTACTATTCTATTTGCAATAGATAGTCCAATTCCAAAAGAATTATTATTTACTCTAGATTTATCAACCTTATAAAACCTTTTCATCACATTATTAATTTCATTTTCTGGAATTCCAATACCATTATCCTTAACTTCTAATTTAAATTTATTAGCCTCTTTTTTTAATATTATTTCAATTTCTATATTATCCTTATTATTATATTTTATAGAATTATCAATAAATATAATTAATAATTGCTTTAAATCATTTGGGTCAATTTTCATATTTATATCTTTATCAATATTAACCATATATTTTACATTTGGTTTTAAAACTTTATATTGTTCTATAACCTCATCAACTACTATTATAGGATTAATTTCTTCTAATTTATTTAGGTTTATTTCTGATTTTTCTGCTCTAGATAGCAGTAACATATCATTTACTAATTTTTTTAACCTTTCTACTTCTCTTAAACATATATCTAATGATTTTTCTAAACGATCTTTATCATTCTTGCCCCATCTTTTGAGCATACTTAAATGTCCATGAAGTGCTGTTAGTGGTGTTTTTAATTCATGTGATGCATCTGATACAAATCTACTTTGCTCATGAAATGCCTCTTCTAATTCATCCATCATTGAATTAAAAACAATATTTACTTTATCCACCTCATCATTTAGTTCTGAAATTTCCGCTCTTTTATTAATACCTTTTTCCTTTATTTCATTCATAGTTGTTGTAAGCCTTCTAAGTCTATTTATAAAATTCTTCGAAACATACATAGCTCCTACACCACTTAAAACCAATCCTAAAATTAATGTGAAAATTAAAATTGGAAAAGAGTTTTCAGTAAAATCCTGCAACATCTCATTTTCTCTAACTATCTGTAATGTATATTCAGAACCTGCTATATTTATTGGTGCTGTTAGAATCATATATATATCAGAATCAAAAAATCTAGATTTAATTGAAATATGTTTATTTACATAATCAAGTTTAATATCTTGCCATACTTCAGATGGAGATTCATAGTATATTTTATTTGATGAATAAATTCTAATATATTCATCATCATCATTTGCTAAATGTTGTACGTATTGATAAAAACTATTTTCTGATATTTGTATGTTTATATCTTGAGATAAACTAATTATCTCTTCATACCTATCTTTTAATAAATCTTTTTCATATTCATCTGTAAACATCCAAAATGCAATTAGTTGACCAATTGTATATATAAATAAAATTAAACTAATTATGAAAAATGACTTTTTCATAAATTCTAAAAATATAGGTATCTTTTTAGTTTTCATTATTAACTCCTCATAATATAACCAACTGATCTAACTGTTTGTATATACTCTTCTTTATTTTCATTATTTAGCTTTGCTCTTAAATATCTGATATATACATCTATAACATTAGTTTCTGGTTCATATCCATATCCCCATATTTTTTCTAATAGTTCTTCTCTAGTAACTACCTTATCCTTATTTTCTATTAATATCATTAATAGTTCATACTCTTTATTAGTTAAATTTATCTCATTACCATCTCTTTTAACAACTCTTGAACTTTTATTAATGGTAATATCCTTAAATTTTATTATATAATTATTTAAATTATCTTGCCTTCTAAATACTACTTCAATACGTGCAAGTAATTCTTCTATTGCAAATGGTTTTGCTATGTAATCATCTGCTCCTATTTGAAGACCATTAACCTTATCCATTACACTATCCTTTGCACTAAGCATTATTATAGGAGATTGCTTTTCTCTCTTTAATCTTCTACATATTTCAAAGCCATTCATAGAAGGTAACATAACATCCAATATTATAAGATCATATTCGTTTTTTAAGGCTTCTTCTAAACCTTCCCTACCATCTTCTTTAATACAAACATTATATCCTTCATATTCTAATTCTCCTTTTACAAAGTCAGAAATATTTGCTTCATCTTCAACAATTAATATGTTTTTCACAGTGATTACTCCTTTATAATTTAATTCATATTTGAATTTTAATCATAATAGCTATCTAAATCTGTAATAACACCTAGGCTAGAATTTACATCAGCCTTAATCAGCATATTATTTTTATCTTTTATTTTAAATTCATAGTCAAAACTAAAAGTATCTAAATCTAATCTTTTATTAACTCTTAATATTTCTCCCTGAACTGATTGAAGTACTATTGCTCTTGCTTCTTCAACTGTATAATTAATATTAGATTTTGCTATACCATATACAGTTGTAAATCCTGCAACACCTAATCCAGCTATTATGGCTACTAATATTGACGCTCTTTTTATTAATTTTCTTTTATTTGTTTTTATTTTATCTCCTACTACTTCTAAATATTTATTCATATTATTTTCTCCTTCTTGTTAATCTGTAATTGAATTATATAATAT
>UQQU01000134.1 GCA_900543325.1 uncultured Clostridium sp.
TTCCAAGCTCTATAGCTATATTTTCAAATTGTGGAGGTAAATCACTTATCTTTAATTCCATAAAATATCCTCCTATAACTCTATGTATATTGGATATTCTACATATATTTTATATTCCCTACATTCTTTTAGACATAATTAAATTACTTTTTTATTAATATTTATCATTCTTACTTAGCAAACTCTTTTATTGAATTAAACCATTCTTTAACTTCATCAAAAACTTCCATCTCTTCTAACATACACTTTGTAAGCTTCTTAGAGTATTCCATATTTATCTGTTTCTTAAACCTTCCTATTTTCTCACTCTTTTTCTTATCAGTAACTTCACTCCATGGTTTTGTTGAATCAGGATTATTTTCATAGCTATATCTTGCACAATATTCCCCAATATCTAGCTTATTCCAATTATCTAAATACTCTTTTTCAAATCTTATTCCTATATCTTCTAATATAGTTGGATGGATGTAGTTTTCAATTTCTCTAAGATTTGTTTCAAATGCTTTGCATGAACTTATCTTATTTAATTCAATAACTTGATTTTTATATTTATTTTCCTTTTCAGATCCAATATCACTATCATATATATGTACTTGATTAAGCTCTAGCTTTTCTAAATACCTTTCATTTACCCAATCTTTTAATGTACTTCCTCCCATAGGAATCATTATAATTTTTTCACTGTTTAAATCAACAATATCTTTTATCTCTGGTATATTCGTGTTTATATTTCTTAAAAAGCTAATATCTAGCTTACCTTCTACACATACTGCTACCTTTACGTTTCTTACATTTTGATCTATCTCTACTGCTATTCCTGGTAATACCCCTAATGTATTTGCAATATCATCTAATACATGCTCTGTAGGTACTTTAAATTCTTTACTTAAACTTCTATCAATTAATCTTAATGACTCTATTGGCACCATATTACATATTTCAGGGCTATGTGTAGTAAAAATAATTTGTGTATTTTTACTTTTACTCAGTTCTATAAATGAATCTATAAGCTTTTTCTGATAATCTGGGTGTTGTGCTGTCTCAGGCTCTTCAAATGCATAGATTATATTAGAAGATGAATCTGATGACCTTCTTTTTTCTGCCTGAGCTCTAAAAAAGTTAAGTAAAATCATTCTTCTTACTCCACTTCCCCTTTTATTCAACGGAATACCATTGTCACTACGAAGTCCAAAATTAAATACCTTATCCCATTCTATTTTTTTAGGTATCTCTGGTTCTAGCTCTTTTGCTATCTCAGGATTCATCTCTGCTAATTTTTCTAATGTTCTTTGAGTCACATCCTTAACTGCATTTATCACTTCTGTGCTTATATTATTTAATGTATCTATTATTTCCTTATTTGAAAGTGCTTCTTTAACCGCTTCCTTCATTGGATCTTGTATTTCACCATCTTTGTCTTGATTCTTCCTATCTGATTGGAATAATGAATATGCAGGCAAATACTTCTTTAATTCTTCCCAAATAGCTTTTCCACCTTCATTTTTAGTTTCAATTTCAATTTCCTCTAATTCTTCCTTACAATATGAACTTAAAATAGCCTTTCTACATAAAGAAGAAATTCTTTCATCTTCAACTGAAATATCCATTTCTTTTAATAACTTTTTCAATTCACTTATCTTAAGAGAATGTACTTTTGGTTTGCCTTTAGGATAATTAGCAATTAACTTTGTACTTATTACTTTTCCACTTTTTATAATTTTATTAACTTGCAACATACCATCTTTATTCAATAAAAACTCATCTTTTAAAGAAGTTTCAACAGATGTATCGAGTATTACTTTATCAGGAACATTTGTAAATGTTGCTCCAATCAAAATTTCTTCCTTTCCAGAACCTATAGAGCAATCATCTTTATCAAGCTTAATAATTCCATTAGATCCTCCTTCATTAAAGAAAAAATCTAATGCCTCTAAAATAGTTGATTTCCCTGCATCATTTTTTCCAACTAAACACGTTAAATCATTTAAATCAATGGTAGTAAATTCTGAATAACCTCTAAAATTTTCTAACTGCAAACTAACTAACTTCATCTAAACACTCCCTAAAATAGAACCAGGCTAAAGCCCCCCACAATACAAAGAGAACAAAAAATGGGACAGTTAATTTTAAACTAACCGCCCTACTTTAGACTTACTTATCCCTAGTATCTTAGCTATTTCTCTAACACTGTTTCCTTTATTCTTCAATTCATTTATTTTTATTTTTAAATCTTCTAACTCTTGTTGTTTCTTAGTTAATCCCTTTTCATTTCTTCTTTTAGCCTTTTGTTTAGCCTTCTTCACATCTGCACACCTTCTATATTTCTCTTTACTAGAAATAATGGTTTTTAAATGTTGCTGCTCTTCTAATGTTATATCTAATATCTTTATAAGCTTAGTATTAGTATACTTATACTTCCTCTCCACATAAGCCTTCTCTGCTGACTTAGTATCTCTTATAACTTCTCTTTCAAGAAGCGGCTCTTTAAACATTGAATTAAGTTCTAAAGCTTTTTGTAAAGCTTCTTCTGGATCTTGTATAAAACAAC
>UQQU01000135.1 GCA_900543325.1 uncultured Clostridium sp.
CCAATTATATCTATTGCTGGAATTATAATCATTTTATTACCTCCCCAAAATTCTTAAGTATCCTAAGCCCTGTTTCACCACTTTTCTCTGGATGAAATTGAGTTCCATAGACATTATCATTGCAAACTATTGAAGGAATTTTAATTCCACCATAATTTGAAAATCCTATTAAGTTTTCATCTTTTACATTTGTTGCAGCATAGCTATGTACATAATATACAAAACTATCCTCTTCTAACCCTTTAATTAAATCATTTTGATTATTATATTCTAATCTATTCCATCCTATATGAGGTATTTTTACCTTTTCCTTAGGCTCTAAAATCTTAACCTGTCCATCTATAAATCCTAACCCATCACATTCACCATTTTCATATCCTTTTTCAAATATCATTTGCATTCCTAAACATATTCCTAATAGAGGTGTGCCCTTATTAACTTTATCCTTAATAACATCAGTTAAACCCATATCATTAAGGTTATACATAGCCTTATTAAATGCACCAACTCCTGGTAAAATCAATTTGTCTGAAGCTTTTATTTCTGATATTTCATTTGATATCTTTGAAGGTATATTTAAATATTTTAATGCATTATAAACATTCTTTAAATTTCCCATACCATAATCAATAATAACAACCATCCTACTTTTCAACTCCTAACAGGTTTACTTTAAATACCTATATACATCCTTTTGATGATGGTATTGTATTCGTTTCTATTCTTATAGCTTCTTTTAATGCTCTACCAAAGGCCTTAAAAATACCTTCAATTTTATGATGATCATTCTCTCCATATAATACTTTTATATGAAGAGTTATTTCCGCATTAAATGCAAGTGCTCTAAAAAATTCTTGAACCATCTCTACAGAAAAATCCCCTATTCTTTCACGTTTAAAATCTCCTTCAAAATGCAAGAATGATCTTCCACTAATATCTAAAGAAACCATTACTAAAGCTTCATCCATGGGAATGCAAACTGTACTATATCTCTTTATTCCCCTTTTATCTCCCAATGCTTCCTTTATACACTTTCCTATACAAATACCAGTATCTTCAACCAAATGATGATCACATACATCTAAATCTCCATGGGCTTCTAAGTTAATATCAATATTACTATGAAAGGCCATTAATGTTAGCATATGATTAAAAAAACCTATTTCTGTTTTAATATTATTAATTCCATCACCATCTAAGTTAATACTTAAATTTATATTAGTTTCTTTTGTATCTCTTTTAATTTGTGATGCTCTTATCATATTCTTCCTCCACATCTAATACAGCCTTTTCTATTACATTGACAACTATATCATTTTCCAAAGCTGATCCAATACTTATTCTAAAACTATCATCATTAAAATATCTAATTAATATACCTTTATCTTCTAGCAATCTTTTTATTTCCTCTTTTTTAATAGATCTCCCAAAAATAAAATTAGCTTTAGATTTATAAAATGTTATTTTATTATTACTTAACTTTTCTATATTCTTTAAACTTTTATATAATCTTTCTCTTTCATAAACTACTTCTTCTACATTTTTAAGTATCTTTTCCGGACGTTTTAAAATATTACATGCCACAATTTGAGAAAATGTATTTAAATTATATGGAACCTTACTTTTATTTAACTCTTCTATCAAATCTTTATTAGCAATTAAAAAACCTACTCTTAAAGCAGCTAATCCCCATGCTTTAGATAATGTTCTAGTTACTACTAAATTTTTATATTTTTCTATATATTGAATCATACTTTGTCCATAAAATTCATAGTATGCTTCATCAACAACCACTAAACTATCTTTAAAAGAATCTAATATATATAGTATTTCATCATTACTAATTACATGTCCTGTTGGATTATTAGGATTAGAAAATATTATTATCTTTGGAGATACCTTTTTACCAAAGTTAATAAATTTATTAACAGAAAAAGATCCATCCTCTTCCGTATTATATTTTTTTATTACTCCATCACTAATAGATGTATAAAAATCATACATTGAAAAGTCTGGATTTATAGTTAGTACAACTTTTTTTCTAGCAATTTGAGAACTTATAATTAAAGAAATCATTTCATCCGAACCATTTCCAGCTATTAAATTCTCTTTACCTACTCCAATTACTTTTGCATATACTTCTCTTAACTCATTACACTCACTATCTGGATATCTATTAAACTTTAACCTTTTAATATCCTCTATTACACCTTTTACTTCATCATCACTTATATTTTTATAGCTTTCATTTGCATTTACTCTTATCCCTATCTCCCTACTTATCACACTATTATAACTATTTATCTTCTTCATTATCTAATCTTACCTTTATTGAATTTGCATGAGCAGTTAAACCTTCTTCATTTGCAAATCTAATTATCTTTTTTCCATCTCTTTTTACTGCTTTTTGTGAATAATATAGGAATGATGATTTTTTTATAAATGTATCTACTGATAGTGGTGATGAAAA
>UQQU01000136.1 GCA_900543325.1 uncultured Clostridium sp.
CAAGATATATAATATATGTATATAACTAATAATATTGAGGTGAAATATGAGTAAAGGTTTATTGGATCCTAAAGTAGATTTTGTATTTAAGAATATTTTTGGATCACCAAATCATCCTGAAATCCTAATATCATTTTTAAATGCAACTTTAAAACCTAAAAGAAAAATAGTAAATGTTGATATAAAGAAAACAGATATAGAAAAACAATATATTGAAGATAAATATTCAAGATTAGATGTAAAAGCAACAACAAGTAATGATGAGATAATCAATATAGAAATACAACTAAAAAATGAAAATAATATGATAAAAAGAAGTTTATATTATTTAAGCAAAATGTATGAAGAACAATTAAATGAGAAAGAGGATTATTCAAAGTTAGTAAGAACAGTTTGTATTAACATTTTAAATTTTAAGTATCTTAAAACAGATAATTTTCATACTGGATATAGATTTAAGGAAATTGAAACTAATGAGGAATTAACTGATGTTATGGAAGTTCACTTTATTGAAATACCAAAGCTTGAAGATTCCAATGATGAAAAAGATATGCTAGTTGCTTGGACAGAATTTTTAAAGGATCCTGAAAGTGAAAAAGTTAGAGGTTTAGAATTAAGTATAGAAGAAATACGCCAAGCAAAAGATGAACTAATAAGAATGAGTAATGACAGCACTCAAAGACAGTTATATGATATGAGAGCTAATTCTTTAAGAGATAAGATAAGTGAATTAAATGCAGCAGAAAGAAAAGGAATAGAAAAAGGAATAGAAAAAGGAAAAAAAGAAGAAAAAATAGCTATAGCTAGAAATTTATTAGATGTCCTTGATAATGAAACTATTGCATTAAAAACTGGATTAACTATTCTTGATGTTGAAAAGTTAAGATCCAAATCTAAATAGTTTTTTCTAAAATAATTATTTTATTTAATGGAATAATATAGTTTTGATATACTATTTAGAAAAAATATAATAGGAGGAAATAAAATGAGTGACGAATATAGCTATAAAGAAGATGTAAGTTTATTTACAAAAATTCTTTCTGAAGAAGCGGATAAATTATTATCTAATGAAAATTTAGTTGTTGTATATATTGGTAGAGAAACATGTCCATACTGTCGTAAATTTACTAAAAAACTTAGTGGATTAGTTAGTGAAATTAATAGAACTATTTATTATGTAGATAGCGATAATTCATCTGATAATGAACTTAAATCATTTAGAGAAAAATATAATATTGTAACTGTTCCTGGTTTTATTGTTAGTAAAAATGGAGAAATTGAAGTTCGTTGTGATTCTTCAACTCCTGAAGATGAGATTTTAGAAATGTTAAAATAATTAAAAACGGTTCTGTAAAAAACTTTGTGTAAACTGAATAAAATCCCCATCTCTCTCAAAGACCTCGGGGATTTTAAGCATATCTGTATTTTTTAACTTTTTATTTTCTTACTTTTGCTTTTTTTATTTACTTTTAACTGCCTATTGTAAAGCTCTTTATGTCCTTTTGGTACTGGTATAATAAATTCATCATACTTAAACTTACAATATGTTAGCTAAAATAAATAAAAATAAGTACCCATCTATAGAAAGCTTCGTTGATGTTATTGATAAACAAATAGCTTCAATTTTTTGATGATCATATACATTTCTCATATTAGAAAAAAATACACCTATTATAAGTTGAATAATAACAAATATTGTAGCTACTATCATTATTGGCATCCAAAATTCCTTATTTAGATCCCTGATTTGTGTACATCCAAAAATACTTGTAACTAATATTACTAATGAATACATTAATGAAGCTGCAAACCATCCTGAAATTTCATTTGGTCTTAGCCTAGTCCGTGCTACTTTTTTCAATTCATACCAATCATCAATATTCAAACTCTTCATAATTACCCACCCTCCATAAGCTTATCCATACTTTCTTAATATTTTTATTAGTGTTTTTTTAAAAACCTTTTGGGAATATCCACAGTAAATTCGCTATATTTAAATTTACAATAAGTTAATAAGTAAAGCTCTGGAATTGCCATTACTAAAATATATTGTAAGACTACACAAATTATCAAGAAAAAGCATGAAGATAAAATTTCATATCCATTACTTTCAATACTTCTAAAAAAAGCTATAACTATTAAAACTATTGGGAAAATAGTGACTGCCCCAATACTTCTTTTACTTTTACAAAAATCATATAAGTACTTTCCTTCTTTTCTAAATTCATCATTCTTTAATCTTTTAAACCCTCTAATTGTTAATATAATTAATAATAAAATTCCAACTCCAATTAGTGCATATGTATAATAAGCAATAGGCTTAGTATATCCTTTTGTTTCAAGTGTAGCAAAAAGAAATAAATACGAATCAATAGATAGCTTTGTAGCTACAATAGATGTCCATAAACTTAAAAACTTTTGATATCATAGCATTCATTATATTTTCTAAATGTTTTATTTGTGGTTTAGT
>UQQU01000137.1 GCA_900543325.1 uncultured Clostridium sp.
TTCTCCTATGGTATCTTCATAAGATTTTATTAGGTTTAAATCTTTATCTAATTCTAAAAGTCCCTTATTAGTTCCAATCCAGATATGTCCATTAGAATCTTCATTTTCTGAATATATAACTTCAATTTGAAGATTATTTTCTTTTGAGGCAATACTATTGAATGTATCTTTTTCTTCATCGTATAAACTAACTCCGTTTATACCCAAAACAATAAGTTTACCTTCTTTAGTAGTAAGGAGCCTCCAAGGATTGTTATCTAATGAATTACCATTATACTCCTTTGGATAATAATTCTTTATCTCATCTTTATCAGTATCCATTCTAGTTAAGCCATTTATAGTTGAAACCCATATACGTCCATTTTTATCTTCTGCAATATCAACAATATAATTATGAGATATTGAGTTTTTATCATATTCATCATACTTATACTGTTTAAACTCATATCCATTATATCTATTAATACCATCCTCAGTTCCTATCCATATATAACCTTTACTATCTTGATATATAGTTTTTATAGTAGATTGAGACAAACCATCTTCAATGGTGATATTTTTAAAGTTGAAATTTTCAATCATACTTGCATAGCTTGTACTAATACTCATATAAGAAATTATACAAACTATAGTTAATATTATTTTTAGTTTTTTATTAATTTTTATAATCTGTATTAAATATCCTCTTTAAATATAAATATAAATTTCTATGTTGTTGCATATATTATTACAATATTCGACAATTTTTAGTGATATTCCATATTTTTACGTTAATATTTGCAAGGGATTTATATCAAATATTAATTAAAACCCATGGGAGTATTTGAGAGGAAGGAGTCACTCTCTTGCTAGAATTGATATTATATTTAGATAATTTTCTTTTATTATAAAAGCAAAAGGAAAATTTGACATGATAATATTTGTAATATAAAATATTTGTAAACCAAAATATTTAAAATAGTTAACAATTTAAAGGGGAGGAGCATTTTTATGAAAAGAAAAACTTTGGATATTGTATATTGTGGTATATTTGCAACAATAACAGCAATACTTGCTCAAATTTCAATACCTCTACCAGGAGGAGTGCCATTAACATTACAAACATTTGCTGTTTCTTTAGCAGGAATCCTTTTAGGTAGTAAAAAAGGATTTATATCAATATTAGTTTATGTATTAATGGGGGCAATTGGATTACCGGTATTTTCAGGGTTTTCAGCAGGAATTGGTGCAATAGTAGGACCAACAGGAGGTTTTATTTTATCTTTTCCAATTATGGGTTTTATTATAGGGCTAATTTGTGAAAGAACAGACAACAAAATTTTAATTTTTTTAGGAATGATATTAGGTTCAATTCCTAACTACCTAGTGGGAGCTATTCAATTTTCATTAGTAACAAGTTCAAGTATATATAATGCTTTTTTAGTTTGTGTATTACCATTTATCTTAGTAGGTGTAATTAAAGCAGTATTAGCAACTATAATTGGTTCAATGTTAAGAAATCATAAATCAATAAGGAGAATAATTAGTTATGATAAAGCTTAGACCTTATCATTAGATAATAGATGCGGATTATCTCAAAGAAAACCGAAAAAGTTTGATTAGGAGAGCGCTTGGAATGAATATTAATATACAAAAATGCAATTATATTAGAAAACTGGAAACAAAAAATATATTCAAGATTACAAAAAAGATGTTATAATAAATTCATAGATAACCTGAGATGTGCAAAAAGTAGCTTATTATATTCAACCTACATTACATTTACGGGATTTGCAATATATTTACAGATATTGGACTTCAGAAATTTATAATGAATAAGATTATTTATTATAGCAGAAGATAATAGAAATAAATTGAGTAAAACCCACCTGCGAGACGCAGGCTATGAATATATAAGTGAACGGCATTTTGGGATATTAATTAGTTTACATGATTTGAGGTAAATGCGTAAATCCATATATGGATTTACGCATTTTTTGATATAATTTAATATAAAGTATTAAATGTAATATATCTTAAAGTAAGGATTTGTATCATAGGTGAATAATATATGAAAAAAATTATTAGTGAAGAATTAATTTATGAAATACTTTCTGTTGTAGAGGAAATTCCAAAGGGAAAGGTAGCTACATATGGACAAATTGCCAGACTTATTGGCAGAGATAAAAATGCACGTCTTGTTGGAAAGGTTCTTAGCTATTCAGAATTTTATGGGAAATATCCATGTCATCGTGTAGTCAATTATGCTGGTAGGCTGGCACCAGGATGGAAGGAGCAAAGATTTTTACTATTAGATGAAGGTGTGTTTTTTAAGAATGAAAATCATGTTGATATGAAGAAAAGCCAGTGGGATTGTTAGGAGAGGTATA
>UQQU01000138.1 GCA_900543325.1 uncultured Clostridium sp.
ACCAGCAGCTTGATGAAGACCATCTATATTTTGTGTTATAACAGCTTTTAATTTACCCATTTCTTCAAGTTTAGCTAAAGCAATATGTGCAGCATTAGGCTTTGCATCAGGGTATATAAGTTTTGCTTTATAAAAATTAAAAAATTCTTCAGGATATCTCATATAAAAGCTATGAGAAACTAATTGTTCTGGAGTAAATGTTATATTAAGTTTTTCATTAAATAATCCGTTGGAGCTTCTAAAGTCAGGAATTCCGCTTTCTGTGGAAACACCTGCCCCACCAAAGAAAACTATATTGTTACTCTCTTTTAAAATTTGTGTTAGTTTTTTTATATTTGTATTCATAAAATCATCTCCAATATTATTTAAATTAATTATAGCATAATGAAATTAATTTTCCATTTTTAATAAGTGTAGATTTATTTCAATTATTTTATGCATTTTTACTATGAATGGTTTATGGATTTGCATATGAAAGAAGTCAAAGCATAATTTATCCAATATGAAACGCCAAGTGTTCCAGAGCAGACACCAAGCGTTCCAGAAGCGATACCAAGTGTTCCAGATACACCAGTAGTTGATGAGACACCGGATAATTCAACAGAGGATAAGGTAACTAGTGCAGATACGAATTTTATGGCAGCTGTAGAACAAGCTATATATAATAAGGTAAATGAAGAAAGAGCTAAGGCAGGAGTTCCAGCGTTAACATATAATAATACAATGCAAAAGTATGCTAGAATTAAATCTCAAGATATGGGAGATAACAATTACTTTAGTAATGAAGATTTAAATGGAAATCTTATAACAACTCAAATGAAAAAGGATGGAGTATCGTACAATGCATGGGGAGAAAATATAGCTTATATTGGTGGTAATGTAAGTGCAGATGCCCTTGCAGAACAATTTATGACAAACTGGATGAATTCATCAGGTCATAGAGCAAATATTTTATCTACTAACTTCTCAAGCATAGGAGTTGGAGTATATAAAATAGGCAATAAAGTATATGCTACTCAAGAGTTTTATAGATAGTAATATAAAGGCATAATATAGTAAAGAGTTTGTTCATTATAAAAGATGAACAAACTCTTTTTATATATTATAATTATTTATTAAGATGTTATTTCTAAATTAGCAGAATCTTTAAAATTATTAATAATATCATTAAAGATACTTCTAAGAGTTTGTCCAATTTTTAAATAATATTCATCATCTAAATTTGCAAGAGAAACCCTAAGTCCCCATCTAGATGAAGCAAAGCCATCACCATTTAAAAGAACAGTTGAATAGTTTTTAGCTAAACTATAAAGTATATCAAAAGGAGTATAGTTATTTTCTATATATTCACTTGCTTCAATTCCATATTCAACTCTAGCCCAATCTAAAATATTTATTTCAGTATAGTATGAAGCGTAGTGTGGATCATTAAATATTTTAACATTCAGTCCATCGCATAATAGTTGTTTACGATTTTGACAAATTGATTTAGTTAAATTTTTATAGTTGTCATTAGAGTCAATTAATGCAAAAGCACAGAAAAATGCCATTTGAACTTGTTGAGGTGTTGAAAGTCCAGCTGTATGATTTAAAGCAACTTGTCTACTATCTGCAACAATTCTATCTATAAATGATATTTTTTCGGGATTACAAGATAAATGACAGTATCTTTTATTTAAATTAAGTTTATGTATTTCTGTTAGATCTGAAATTAATTTATTATATATATTATCTTCATTTAATATTATAGTTCCAAGTCTCCAGCCTGTTACACCAAAATACTTTGAAAGTGAATAAACTCCAATAGTATTATAAGGTAAATCGCTAAGAACTGATCTAAAGTTATTAACAAATGTACAATAAACATCGTCAGTAATAATCATTAAATTTGGATTATAGTTATTTACTATATCTTTTAATGTTTCTCTACATTTATCGTTTAAGGCTATAGAAGCAGGGTTGTTTGGATTTACTATAAATAAAGCTTTTATGCTTGTATCTTTTAATTTATTTAAATCTTCTTCAGTATATTGATATGTAGGGATTCCATTTTCATCAACTTCATTTGCGTGAATATTAATTACATCAAAATCATAATGAGGTAAATGAGGAATTTCTAAATATGGAGTAAAAATTGGAGTCATAAGAGCAATTTTATCTCCTTTATTTAAAAGATGATTTTTTTCTAAAGAGTCAAAAATATAGCACATTGCAGCTGTACCACCTTCAACACCAAAAACATCAAAATTACCTTCAAATTGTGTATTTCCACATAATTCTT